>USCK01000150.1 GCA_900553205.1 uncultured bacterium
TACTGGATTGCTTCACTTCGTTCGCAATGACAGAAAATTATTCTTAGTAACTTAATCACTTATTCACTTAACTCTTATAAAAAAACTATTATCTAACAAAATGTAGTAAATAAATTGTAACAAGAGAGAAATAAACAAAAAGACCTACAACATCAATAGTAGTTGCAATTACAGGGCCTGAGGCAATAGCCGGATCAACCTTGAGTTTTTTAAGTACAAACGGTGTACAAGTTCCGATTATAGTAGCCGTTGTCATATTAATAACCATAGCCAAACCGACAATAACACCTAAAGCTA
This sequence comes from uncultured bacterium, assembly GCA_900553205.1. Taxonomy (GTDB): domain Bacteria; phylum Cyanobacteriota; class Vampirovibrionia; order Gastranaerophilales; family Gastranaerophilaceae; genus UMGS1585. Next base: position 298 of record USCK01000150.1, read on the forward strand.
CACTATGTTGCCATTGAGATGTTACAAGAGTAACCAAAGCGCCAAAAACCAAACCAATCAACAAGCCGATACCTGCTTCTCTGAAAATATGGTACATTGCCGATTTTAGAGTAACTTGTCCTGTTGATAAACCCCGAACCATTAATGTAATACTTTGAGTACCGATATTACCACCCAATCCTGCCAATAACGGCATAAAGATTGCGATAATCGGTAACGCTCTTAATGTTCCGTCAAAATGATGAGCAACATTAACAGCTATGAATTCACCTATCAAAGTTATGAACAACCAAGGAGTTCTTGCTTTGACTGCGTGGAACAAGTTTCCTGACAAGATATCATCTTCATCTTCAACCATTTCGGTTGCGATACCTGATGATGTATAAATTTCGTCTGTTGTTTCTTCTTCTACGATATCTTGAGCATCGTCCCAAGTAACAATTCCTTTTAATCTGTTGTACAAATCAACAACAGGAAGTGCATTGAATTGATATTTCATAAATTCATCTGCGATATAATCCTGCAAATCATCAACATGAAGCTTTACAATATCTCGAATCATTATATCTGTTACTTTTTGATGAACAGGTGATGTTAGAAGCGTTCTTAGAGAAACAACACCTAACAAATGGTTTTGCTTATCGACAACATAGACATAATATAAATCCATATTATCTTTTTCAGCTTTAATTCTAATTGTATTCAAAACCCCTTGTACATCCATATCGGCATATACTGTCAAAACCAAAGGGTTCATAATACCACCGGCAGATTCTTCGTTGTATGTCAAAAGTTCTCTGACCTCTGATGAGAATTTGTGAGGAAGTTTATCAAGATATGACTCGGTATCATCTTCTTCCATATCACCCAACACATCGGCTGCTTCATCGTGAGGCATTTTTGCAATCAAACGAGAAGCAAGTTCTTCATCAATCTCACCGAGGAGTTCAACCTGCAGTTGTGGTTGCAAATATTCAAGCATATCAGCAGCTTTTTCTTCGCCCAACTGTTTAAAACAAGCAAGACGCTCTTTTGGATTTAATTCATTGAAAATATCCACCAAATCGGCAGCGTGATACCCATCAAGAGTTTCTTTCAAACCTTTGGTGTTCTCATCATCAATAATTTCTCTTAGTCTGTCAACAATGCTTTCAATATTTATCATAATTTCATTATACACTAAACATCTTTTTGAGTTATAATTATACTCATCAGAATTATATAGTATGAAAGGTTTATTATGTACAAGAATTTATTACTTGATGATATTGAAACAGCGATAGAAAAAGCAATACAAGACAAAAAATTAGGAAGTATGGAAGAATACCAAAAAGGCTCTCTTATCATAGAAAAACCTAAAAACCCTGATTTCGGAGATTTTGCAGTGAATGTATCTTCTTTAGCAAGACAAGCAAGAATAGCACCTCCTATGATTGCGAATGCTATTGTTGAAAACCTTGACAATACTAACTATGAAACCTCTGTTGTTGGTGGGTTTATCAATTTCAAATTGTCAGATAAACTTCTAACTGATGTTATCAAAGAAATTTTAGATAAAAAAGAGAATTATGGTAAACCTGAAAAAATAGATGCAGAAAAAATAATTCTTGAATATGTTTCTGCAAACCCTACAGGGCCTTTTCATATAGGACATGGTAGATGGGCAGCTATGGGAAGTGCTTTGGCTAATCTGCTAACATTCTATGGACACAATGTTTTTCAAGAATTTTATATCAATGATGCAGGTTCTCAAATCCAAAAACTTGGACGCTCATTACTTATAAGAGTAAAACAAGAACTTGGCGAAAATGTAGATTTTCCTGAAGATGAAGAAGAAAGAAAGAATTATTATGCAGGTGAATATCTTATTCCTGTTGCTAAAAAATTCTTAGAAGAAAATAAACCAACAGAAGATATTAGTGTATTATCTGATTATGCAAAAAATTATATGGAAAAAGTTCAAAAAGATTTGCTAGAAAAATTCAGAGTTCATTTTGACAAATTTTATTCAGAACTTGATTTACATAAATCAGGCAAAGTTGATGCAAGTTATACAAAACTTTCTCAAAGTGGCAAATTATATGAAAAAGACGGTGCAATTTGGTTCAAGTCATCTGAATACGGTGATGACCAAGACAGAGTAATAAAAAAAGCTGACGGGTCTAATACTTATTTGACTGCTGATATCGCATACCATATAGACAAACTTGAAAGAGGTTTTGATAGATTAATAAACATTTGGGGTGCAGATCACCATGGTTATGTACCAAGAGTAAAAGCCTCTATAGAAGCACTTGGATATGATCCAAATAAGCTTGAAGTTTTGTTAGGTCAATTAGTAAACCTTGTTATCAACGGTAACGAAGTTCGTATGGGTAAAAGACGCAATATGGTTACTTTAGAGGATTTAATAGACGAAGTTGGAGTTGATGCTACAAGATTCTGGATGTGTATGAGAAATATAGATACAACTCTTGATTTTGATATAGAGTTAGCTAAGACTGCATCTGATGAAAACCCTGTATTCTATGTTCAATATGCACACGCAAGATTATGTTCTATTTTAAGACACGTAATTTCAGAAAAACTTAATACGGAAACAGGTAAAAAAACACCAGCACCTATGACAGAAGAAGAATACCAAAAAGCTATAACAACTGTTGACTATGAAGCTATGAAAAAAGCAATACCAACAGCTAAAAAACTTATTTTGAAATTAGAAGAATTTAAGTCGATGATTGAATTATCTGCAAAACACAGATATGTTTATACCGTTTGCAGATATGTTCAAGATTTGGCAGGTGAGTTCCACTCTTTCTATAATTCAAACAGAGTTATTTCTGATGATAAAGAACTTATGAAATCTCGTGTAGCACTTGTTTATGCTATCAAAATAGTTCTAAAAAATGCTCTTGATATTTTAGCCGTAAACGCACCTGAAAGAATGTAGAATATTTTTTATTAATACTTGTTCAATCTTTGACAGTTTATGCAGGAATACCTGTAAAATTTATATATTTGAACGGCTCAAATGCAAATACAGCAAAAGATAAAGTTGCTTTTACGAATGGAATAAATAACGCACATATCTATATTAAAAACACTTTAGAGGGTTCTGATTTTGTAAGACAAAATATGTTGCAAAACAACAATATATTCTTCTTAACTGTTAATTTTGCAGACGACCCGTTGGAATTCCCTGTTTCAAAGAATTATAGTGCTGACGAAATGACAGGGCTTAATAATTTGACCTTTACAGAAAATGGCAGAGGGTTTACTTATAACAAATCTGATGTAAAAAGTCCTGCGCCATTTATAAGCGCACATTGTTCTTATTGGAGATATCCTAAAAAATTCGCAAAACTCATAAGAGATGCTTATATTGAAGGTTACAAAAACTTTTACCCGAGTGATAACTAGCCAATATAGTCCATTTAGCCCATATTTATACAAGTTTATTAAGATTTGTAAATTAATGTCGTATAATATTTTGACTTGGTAAAAATAATCATTAAATAAAAATTGAAAGGTTTGTATAAAAGAGGTTTGATGTATGGCAGGAATTGTAAATTTGATAGCTAATATGCTAGTACCGGCAAAAACAGGAGCTGTAGCAGCACCGGTTAGAACAGCTGTAAAAACAGAAGCTATGAATCCTTATGCTAATCCATTTGTTTCTGTAAAAGGTTCTAATCCGTTTGCTAATTATGCAAAGAATAAACCTGTTGCAGGTGGTTATTTCGCAGGATATTACAACAATAAACCAAATATCGTTGGTCAAAGATTGTTTGTAGAAGTTTAACTAACACTATTTATTAATCTCTCTAAAAGGTGTCGTGTGTTAAGTAGATTAAATCAGATAACTATGAGTCTTTCTATTTGAAAGGCTCATTTTAATATCTTTTTGAGAAGTGAATAAGTGAATAAGTGAATAAGTAAGTAAGCTATTAAGATGATAATAGTTTCTTATTCACTTAATAACAAGTCATTGCGAGAAAATCGAAGATTTTCGTGGCAATCTAGTTCCTTAATCGTTTGCCTGCAATATTTTTTCTGGATTGCTTCACTCCGTTCGCAATGACAGACAAAGTTCTTAGTAACTTATAACAAGTCATTCCGTACTT
>USCK01000151.1 GCA_900553205.1 uncultured bacterium
TGTGATACCGATTCTTTTGCCGTTGATATCAAGATATCCGTTTACACAGATAGGTTCATCATATTGTGATATTTGATAACCTTTTGGAAGATCAGGATAAAAATATTGTTTTCTGTCAAATTTACATCTTTCAGGAATTTCACAGTTTAGCGCAAGTCCTAATTTGATACCCATATTTACACATTCTTTGTTGAGCACAGGCAAAACCCCTGGCATACCCAAAGTAATAGGGCTGATTTGTGAATTTTGCTCGTTACCGAATTCTGTACTGTCAGGTGCAAATATCTTAGACTTTGTTTTTAACTGTGCGTGAACTTCTAAGCCGATTACGACTTCATACTTATCTCTTAAATCTTCCATTGTTACCTCTCTAATATTTAACTATTCAATGGTTTTATTTTATCACAAATATGAACAGGTTTATTATTAGTTTCTTGAATTTAACAAAACTTTTAATATCGTATTTTTTATGATAAAATATCTATCATAAAATAGGAGTTTCATATGCTTACAATAGACAGAAATAACAAACAATCAGTTAGAGAGGCTTTTGGTAAAGCTCTTGTAGAAGTTGGGAAGTTAAACAAAGATGTAGTTGTTCTTGATGCAGATTTGTCATGTTCAACTCAAACAAAAATTTTTGCAAAAGAATTTCCTGACAGATTCTTTAATGTCGCTGAACAAGACTTGGTTACAACAGCAGCAGGTTTGGCTACAGTCGGCAAAGTTCCTTTTGCAGCAGCTTTTGCAGTGTTTATTACAGGCAGAAGTTATGACCAAATCAGAAATACAATTTGCTATTCAGGTCTAAATGTAAAACTTGTAGGTACGCATGGTGGTATTACTGTTGGTGAAGATGGTGCTACTCACCAAGCCTTGGAAGATATTTCTCTTATGTCAAATCTTCCTAATATGACAGTTATCGTACCTTCTGACAGGCATGAAATTAATGCCGTAATCAAATTCGCAGCAGAATTTGACGGTCCTGTTTATATCAGAATTCCAAGAACAAACTTGCCTGATGTGTTTGATGAAAATTACAAGTTTGATTTGCACAAAGCTCAAGTTCTTAAAGAAGGTAAAGATGTAACAATCGTGACTAACGGTGAAACTCTGCAAGAGGTTGTTGAAGCTGTCGGAGAACTTGCAAAACAAGGTATTGATGCAGAAGTTATCAATGCTCCTGTGGTAAAACCGTTTGATATCAATACAGTTTTGAAATCTGCCGAAAAAACAAATCTTGTTGTAACTGTTGAAAACCATTCAATACGAGGTGGTATCGGAAGCATAATTTGTGAACAATTATCTTCTATCAGACCAACAAAAGTTGTTAGACTTGGGACTGACGATGAGTTTGGTCAAAGTGGAACATCAAATCAATTATTAGACTGTTATGGTTTGAGTTCTAAAAAAATAGTAGAAAAAATTATAGAGATAAAAAATAAATGATTCAATTAAGAGCCGTAACTAAAAAGTATAAGAATAATTATGCTTTGAAAAATGTAAATCTTGATATTATGTCAGGAGAATTTGTTTTTGTAACAGGTGCATCCGGAGCAGGAAAATCAACCTTGATGAAACTGCTTTATAAAGAAGAAGTACCGACAAGTGGGACAGTGTTGATAGGTGGTATCAATATTGCAAATCTTCCATCTCAAAAAGTTCCTAACTTGAGAAGATGTATGGGAATTGTGTTCCAAGATTACAAACTTTTGCCTAATATGTCAGTTTATGACAATATCGCTTATGTGATTAGAACTTTAGGGATGAGTACAAAAGAAATCAGTATGCGTGTTATGGGCGCTTTGAAGGTTGTCGGGCTTTTGGATAAAATGAAATCTAAACCGAATGAACTTTCAGGTGGTGAACAACAAAGAGTAAGTATTGCCAGAGCCATTGTAAATGGGCCTCCTCTTTTAATTGCTGATGAACCTACAGGAAACTTAGACCCTAAAAACTCATTAGAAGTTATGCAAATTTTGGATCAAATTAATCAAAGAGGTATTACTGTCATTGTATCAACACATGATAGGACTATGGTTGATTATTTTAGAAAACGAGTATTGACACTGGATAAAGGTGAAATAATACGAGATGTACAGGCAGGTACTTATGAGTGATAACAAACAAAAAATAAAAAGACAAGTAAAACAACATATTCCAAAAGACTGGTTATGTGATTTAAGAATCGCATATCGTATCACAATGGAAGCTTTTAACGATATAAGACGTACAGGGATAATGAATATTGTTATTATAACAACTATGGCTGCAATATTAAGTATCTTTGGTGCGTTGTTCAGAACAACACTATCTATGACCCAGTTCGCAAACGAGTTGGGAAATGTTTTAGAAATCTCAGTATATTTAAAAAATGGTACAAGTCCGTCAGCTGTATCGAATAAATTGTTAAAGATACAGCATGTTTCAAAGATAAAAATAATTCCAAAAGATGTGTCTTGGAAAAATCTCAGAAAAGAAATAGATTTACCAAATATAACCAATCCACTTCCTGATACTCTGCATGTGAAAGTTGATAAACCTCAAAATATTACAGGGGTTTTAGCTCAAATAAAGAATGTCGGAGAAGTTGAAGATTCAGGTTATGCTGATGATTTAGCTAAAAAGATACAGTTTATGACACATATTGTAAATACAGCAACTGCAGTTGTTACGATAATAGTTGCGATGTTGACGATTATGATAATCAATAACACTATTCAACTTGTTATTCAGTCAAGAAAAGATGAAATTGAAATAATGCGTTTAATGGGTGTAAGTAATTGGTATATTAAAATACCTTTGGTTATGCAAGGTGCATTTTATGGGTTTGCAGGTGCATTAATTGCAATCTTGCCAGTGAATTTAGTTCAAAACTCATTACAAAATGTACATAAATTCTTCTTAGTTCCGTCACCACCATTTGCTGAAATGTTTGTTGTTATAACATTGATATTGGTAGGCATTTCTTTTGGTGCCGGTGGTAGTTTTATATCAATAAAGAAACATTTGCAGGTGTAAAATATGGATAACGATAGAACAATAGAGCTAATAAATAATTTAAAAGATATTCCGGCAATGCCTAATATTATAGTTAGAGTATTAAAACTTATGCATTCTGAAACTGCCGGTGCTCCTGAGTTGGCATCTGTCATAAAATGCGACCAAGCGATGTGTACAAAAATGCTTTCCATAATAAACTCTGCTTATTATGGCTTTGGTAAACAAATAACCTCAATAAATATGGCAATATCATTGTTAGGTCTTCAAAAGACAAAGAATATTGTTATAACAGTAGCGATGAGTCCATTGTTATCATTTAAAGGCGCGAAGAATTTATGGGAGCATTCGCTTCTTACAGCCGTTGGGTGTGAATACATGTCTGAAAAATATAATATTATGAATCCTGATGACGCTTTTGTAATGGGATTTATGCATGATATTGGTAAAGTTGTATTAAACTTGATAGATGCTGAACGCTATCAAGCTTTTTTAGTCTCAAAATTGCCACCAGATGAAAGAATTGTAGATGAACGTGCAAAATTTGATACAGACCATTCTTCAACAGGTTCTTTCCTAGCTGTCAGATGGCAGTTGCCTGATATCGTTAAAGATGCAATCAGATTTCATCACTATCCTTTGAAAGCAAAAGAGTTCCAAGGTCCTTCTTTAGTAAATCTTGTTAATAATCTTGTTCAAGATGATTTTGAAGAAGCTTGGTATGACAAAGAATTAGCAAAGATGATTAATGTCCATGTTGATGATGTAATGGATTTGAGAAATGAAATTATGGAGCATGGTAAACAATTAATACAAGAATTATCATAAAAGGAGAAAGATATGTTAGATATAGAAAATAGTTTAGTTGTTCTTATTGATATTCAAGAACGACTTGTTGGTATGCTAAACAAACAAGAACCTGTAGTGAAAGCTACTTCAAGATTAGCAAGTGCTGCAGGTATTATGAATATTCCAATGATATTAACAGAACAATATCCAAAAGGTTTGGGTAGTACAATAATGGATATTACATCTACAATAGATGAAACTACTCCAATAATTGAAAAAACATCTTTTTCAGCAATGTTGACTCCTGAATTTGCAGAAAAAATCAAAAATTCAGGTAAAAAGAATATTATAATCGGTGGTATTGAAACGCATATCTGTGTATATCAAACAGTTTTAGCTTTGCTAAATGAAGGCTTCAATGTAGTTGTAGCAAAAGACGCTTGTGCAAGCCGTTCAACAGACTGTTTCAAAACCGGTATTGAATTAATGAAAGATGCAGGTGCGCAAATTTCTAATGTCGAAACTATTTTGTTTGAATTGTTAAAAGGTTCTAAAAATCCTTACTTCAAACCTGTTCAAGCATTGATAAAATAGTTTTGTAAATAACTTTTATGAACGGCCATTCAAAT
>USCK01000152.1 GCA_900553205.1 uncultured bacterium
GGTGCGCTTGAGGTCTTATCTGTGAAAAGAAAAAGGAGTACAGGAAAATGGGTTTATCATCATCACAAGCAAGGTTATTAAATTTAACCGCAAGAATGCATGATATTGAGTATAAGGCTCAAAACCTTGAAGCTCAAAAATTGCAAATGGCAAACGAATCAACACAAGTTTACAAAGAGTATGAAGATGCTCTAAATAAACAAAAAATTCAATTCAAAAAAATTGGTACAGACGGTTCTGCAAGTTATGAAGATGCATCATTGCAAACATTATTTACTGCAGGCTACAAAGTAAGAGTTCAAAAATCAGACGGGACTTGGGCTGAATGTACTAACTCAACTACTATCAATGCCGCTACCGGCAAAACTATAGATGTTAATTCTCCAGAAGTTCTTCGTAATATGGTTGAAGCAGGGTTCATCGTATTTGAAAAGAAAAATTCTGATGGTACTTATGCAGAGGTAAACGTAGCAACAGATACATCACTCCAAGAAGTGTCAGATGAAACAGAATTAAAGAAAGCAGAAGCTAAATACGAAGCTGACATGAGAAAAATTGATGCTAAAGATAAAAAATTCGATACAGATTTAGCAGCGATGGAGCAAGAAAGAAACGCTATCAAAACTGAAATGGAAACATTGAAAACAGTAGCTAAAGACAATGTTGATAGAACCTTCAAATTGTTCTCATAATTAAGTTAAGTAAGTTAAACAAAATTAGCAAGAAAACTCAAATTATAATTTACCCACAAATACCAAAGGTTGCCATTATCGGCAACCTTTTAGGTTGGAATCACTTTTAAGAAGTGAATAAGAGTTAAGTTTCTTATTAACTTTCAAAGCTCAAGGTACAGGGTCATAGCCACCTTCATTCAACGGGTGGCAACGACAAATCCGTTTTATACCTAACCAACTCCCTTTTAATATTCCATATTTTATAATTGCTTGTTTCATATACTCTGAACAAGTCGGATAAAAACGGCATCTTGAAGGTGTTAAAGAGGATATTTTTTGATAAATCTTTATCAAAAACAATAAAAACTTTTTTAGCATTTATTATGCTGCCCCTTCGCCAATAGTATCAACAGCTTCAACCTTGATATCCGTAATCAATTCAGAATAAGAAATTACAACAATGGTCGGAATATGTCGTTCCAAAAGCTGGAACAACGGTAATCTGATTCTAGGAGAACATAGAATAACAGGTTGTTTACCAATATTTTGGTGAGCTCTCATCAAAGTCATCGCAGTTGACTCAATCAAATCTTGTACCTGCATTGGATTTAACAAGAACATTGTACCCAATTCTGTTCTTTGACAACTATCATCAAGAATTTTTTCCCATTCAGGAGAAAGTGTTAAGGCATACAACACATTATCATCTTGAACATTTGTTAAACAAATTTGTCGTCCTAACGCTGCTCTCAAACGTTCTGACAAAATATCAGGTTCTTTAGAAAATCTTGCATAGTCACAAAGTCGTTCAAAGACAAATATTATATCCTTGATAGAAACTTTTTCTCTGATTAAGTTTACAAAAATCTTACGCAAGTCTGATGTAGAAATGATTGCAGGAACAAGGTCGTTAACCAATGTAGGGTCTTGAGAACGAACAAGCTCCATAAGTTTAAGGACATCTGTCTTGGTCATAACTTCGTCTACGTGTTTACGAACACATTCTTGTAAGTGAGTAACAAGAACATCTGTTGCATCAACGGCAGTAACATTGCTTGCTGATTGTGCATCTTCTGAATTAACCCAATAAGCCTGTGTTTGATAAGTAGGGTCAACTGCAATGATTGCATCATCAGGAACAGATTTTTTAACAGCATCCCATTGATCAGCAATGACCATATACTTGCCAGGATATACATAACCTGTTGCAACAGTATTACCACGAATAGAAATCATGTATTCATTTGCTTCAAGTGCAGATGAATCCATAATACGAATGTTTGGCAAAATGTAACCTAATTCATCGGTTACACGTTGACGCAACGCAGCAATCTTAGCAAGTAATTGACCTTCTTGATCCGGGTCAGCAATAACTAGCAAACCTGCACCAACTTGTAAACTCAATACATCTACACCCAAACGCTCGTACATTTTGTTTGGGTTTACCAAATCTTGCATATTTTGTCGTACATTTTCTAATTGTCCTAATTGAGATTGGACATCGGCATTAATTAATACTGAGAAGCCTGCGACAGCCAAACCGATAGAGAACATCAAGAACGGAATAAACGGTAAACCAGTCATCGGTGATGTTATTGCAATTAAGAACAAGAACATCGCAGCAAAGAACAATGAATAAGGTTTGTTCATAATCTGTTCTGTTAAATCAGCACCCAAAGAAGCACTGGCAGCTGAAGCACGAGTCATTACGATACCAGCTGCAATAGACATCAATAGTGATGGAACTTGAGATGCCAAACCGTCACCAATTGTTAAAATTGTATATTTAGAAACAGCATCGGCAGGTGGCATTTGGTTCATCAAACAACCAATTAACAAACCTCCAACGATGTTAATAATAACGATGATGATACCTGCCATAGTATCACCTTTTACGAACTTCATAGCACCGTCCATAGACCCGAACAAACTTGATTCTCTTTGTAAGTCCTCACGTTTTTTTACGGCTTCTTCAGGTGATATCAAACCTGCGTTAAAATCGGCATCAATAGTCATTTGTTTACCGGGCATCGCATCTAAGGCGAATCTGGCAGAAACTTCAGCAATACGTTCAGCACCTTTTGTGATAACCATAAACTGTACAACAGTAATAATCAAGAAGATTACACCACCTACAACCATGTTACCACCAGTTACGAATGTACCGAATGCGTGGATAACTTCACCTGCCTCACCCTTTGCCAAAATCAAACGGGTTGAAGCAATAGAAAGTACCAGACGGAACATCGTACCCAAAAGAATAATTGACGGGAACGCTGCCAATTCTAACGGTTTTTGTACATACAGAGATATCATCAAAAGCACGATACCCAAGGTTATATTCAAACTGATTGAAAAATTGATAACCCACGAAGGCATCTCTACTAACAAAATAAGTATCAATGTTAGTACAAAGCAAGCAAGAAATATTTCACTTATCGGTTTATGTTCTGCTTCTGCTGCCATTAAGACCCTTTCAATGCCTTTTGTATAATATCAATTTGTGCATCAATACTGGCATCGACTACACCATTATTTGTTTGCACTACACAACTGCCTTCTGTTATATTATCATCAGCAACTATGCTTAATTTAGATTCTACACCTAACAAAGTTAATTGTTCTGGCAATGTATCTTTGACATATTGAGCCTGAGTTGTATTAACTTTTATTGTTATTTGTGGTTCGTTTTTAGGTATATTTTTTAGTATATCCATAACTGTATCAATTACAATCTGTGGATCTATTTGAACTTCATGTTTAATGATTTTACGAGCAATATCAAGACTAATCTCTATAATATCAGGCGCAATAGCATCAAACACTTTTTTCTCGGCACTCATAAACGCACCAATATTTGATTTGAGGGCAACTAAATCAGCTTTCGCCTTTTCAAGTCCTTGATTATATCCTTCTTGATAAGCTGCATCTTTTATTTGGATAGCTTCTTCTTGAGCTCTTGAAATCAAGTTTCTGTCATCAATTCTTCTGTAACCACGTCTTCTGTTTCCGGTTCGACGTTCTTCTCTTTGTGTAAAATCAATGTTATCTATATCAAAAACTGCTTGTTCAATATCTTCTTCTGAATGTTCTTCAGGAGTTTGAACAGCTTGAGCTTCAGCGACCTTTTGGGCTTCCTCCTCTGCCCTCTGTTGCGCTTCTCTGGCTGCTAATTTTTTCTGAAAACTATTCTTTTTTATAATCATAATATTTATTGTACACTATCTTTGACATATTGGACAACAATTCCTGCAACTCTTGTCGGAATCGGATAATAATCGCCCTCATAAGCCTTTGCAATAAATCGTTTTAAGAACGGACGCTCTGACTTAAATAATTTTTCTACCTCGTCCAGTGGGTGAGTATCAAAGATCTTATTTAACTGCCTGATTATAGATTCTTGGCTAGGACTTTTGCGTCTTGGTAAAAATTCTTTTATATTCTCAAGACATTTTAGGGTGTAACTCATATCAAGTCCGGCTTCTAAGTTTTCGACCTTCATATAAGTTTGTATTGTTTCAACATCTTGAGGCGCAAATTTTTCTAATATTGCATCTACTCTATCTTGAGGCAAGATTTTTAACACAAGAGCCACAGACATCAATTTCAAAGCCTTTTCCATAGGTTTTGCAGGCAACGCTGTTTGAGTTGGAACAGGTGCTTGAGCCACAGGTTGTTGTGGTTGAGCAGTATCTTGTT
>USCK01000153.1 GCA_900553205.1 uncultured bacterium
GAACCCAACGTGCTTTAGCCGTTGTAGTGTCAGCTTGCCTAATCAAAGTCTGTTTAGATATTGTTTTCTTTGCCATGCTTTAACACTTCCTTTCTTTAATTAAATTTTATATCAAGTACACAAAAAAAAGCAAACATATTATATGTAAACAGCTAACTTATTTATTAAATTTAATTAATTTTTTGTTGCATAAAGTACACAAAGTATGTAGAATATATTTAGAAAAGGAGAAAGATATGGTGAAAAAAAATAAAATCACATTAGCAGAAGCTATTGATTCTAGTGGATTAAAAACTGAATTCATAGCAAAAAATGTAGGGGTATCACGTCAAACAATTTATAACTACAAACATGGACACGTTGATATACCATACTCTAGACTTGTAAAGTTGTGCAAAATTTTGGGGGTGGCTGTAACAAGCATTGACTACAATTACACAAACAAAGTAGATGGCTAGTTATAAAAACGGTTTTGACACGAGCCGAATGTTATCGTTAATTCGCTCATTGGAGTGATTGATAATAAAAGTCTTATAAAAATAAACTAGTCTTATATACTTTCGAGTATATTTGGAAGTTTACGTATATAAGAACCCAACGAGCTTTAGCCGTTGGAGTGTCAGATTCTTTGGAAAAGTACATTGAACAATCAATGTATTTTTTTATTGCTTTGTTTGTGTACCTATGCTAGTATTAATTTGTAGGAACAATATTTGTAATAATATATCTCTAAAATCTATAACTCTCTAACCATTACTAACATTGAATTTCATTGTATTATTGTTTCTACCAGTTTTCATATGCTAAGATACCTCACTTAGTTAATTTCATTTTAAACCATTAAGAACTTGCTGAACTTAGTGGTTTTTTTATGCTTTGTTACTTTTTATATTTTAAATTTACAGTAAACGTGCGTAAAGCCCACTCGTTTAGGGATGGGACGGATAGCACATTTATTTTTATAGTTTAATGTGTATGCTGTTATTGATATCATACACATATTATGATATAGTATATGTATGGAAAATAATTAAGGTTTTGACACGAGCCTTATACTATCGTTAATGGACGCAATGGTATCTTTGGTAGTGAAAGTCTTATAGAAACTCATTAGTCTAATATGCTTTCGAGTATATTTGGAAGTGAATATATATAAGAACCCAACGTGCTTTAGCCGTTGTAGTGTCAGTTTAAATGTGGTATTATTTAAAAGACTTAAGATTAAGTATTTGGCTTAAGTCGACGTTCAAAATTTGCATTTGTTTGGGGAAAAGGGATTGTGATTGGCAGTCGCTTTTTTCTTTATATGAAATAAATAAGTGCTATAATAAAGATAATGTTGGATATACTATTGATTTACGTAGCAATAAATGTCCACACAATGGCTCGTAAGCGAGCCTTTTTTCTTCACTTACTTTAAATGTGTACTTTTTAGTGTATACTAAAAAAGAGTTAGTACGTGAAGAATACTCCACTTTTGGTTTCTTTTTTTTCCATGTTTTTTTAAGGCTAAAAGGTTTTCACATTGATTTTTGTTTGTCATATATAATTTACTCCTCTAAAGATAAATACTACGTGCTAACTCTACTCGTGCTTTCCCATGCAGATTTGCATGGGTTTTTATTTCGATGTATGATTGATATGTATCGTATGATACACTCCGATTTTGACAGGTAGCACGGATTGGAGAAACATGGCAATACGTAAAAGGAAAAATAAAAGTGGAATTGTGTATGAAGTATACATATCGTACACAAAGGATGGTATTAAAAGAAGATATCAAAAGAGTGGATTTAAAACTAAAGAAAAAGCATTAGATTTTGAAGAAAAAAAGATTTTTGAATTACTGGAAAAAAGTGAATTAAAAAACGAAAGTGAACTTACTCTAAATGCAATATGGGATGAATTTTTAGAAACAAACGAACAAAAATACAGCAAGAATACTTTGTATAATACAAAAAAAGATAAAAGATATCTGAATCCAAATTATGATAAGTATTGCAATACTGATTGTGTGATTGGAAACATGAATATCAAAGATATTGATTATCGTATCTTGCAGAATTTTTTTAATTCTAGGTCGTGCAAAGGCATTGAAACTAACAAAAGCATTAAAAAATCATTAAACAGAGTTTATGAATATGCTTTAAAAGTTGGATATGTGGATAAAAACCCGATACAGTGGATAAATGTAAGTGGTGTAGAAAATAAGCATGATAAAACGGATATATCGGATTATGATTTATATATCCTTTTAGATAAGCTGTATAACGATAATACATACAAGTCTATGTGTTATTACAATGAAAGCGCGGAAAGCCCACTCCTTTAGGTGTGGAATGGATAGCGCAAAATATTTAAAATAAATGTGTATGTATATATTGATTCTATACACATATTGCAATATAATATGTATATGGAAAATAAATACAGATACACAAACACAACCGTATCTTTGATAAACTATCATTTCGTATTTTGTCCAAGATACAGAAGAAAAATTTTTCTGATACCAAATGTCGAAAAACGATTTAAAGAACTGGTCGAAATAAAATGCAAGGAGCTTGAAATTGAAATAATCGCAATAGAATGTGATAACGACCACTCTCACATGTTCTTAAATTGTTTGCCGACATTAGGTCCATCTGATATTATGCGACAGATTAAAGGATATACAAGCAAGATACTTCGAGAAGAATTTCCTGTCTTGTCAAAGATGCCGAGTCTATGGACAAGGAGTTATTTTGTATCGACTGCTGGTAATGTTTGCAGTGAAACAATTAAGAAGTATGTAGAGAATCAAAAGAAAAGATATTAAACAGAAAGCGAGGTGGATATTGTGGCGAATTTCATAGTTCAGTTTCCATTAAGAACAGAAAAATATCAAGAAGATATTCTGAATAAGCGTTTTGAGATCGGAAGAAAAATCTATAATTCTCTGGTAACAGTTTCTCAAAAGAGATATAAAGAAATGATCAAAATGAGAAAATATAGAAACCTGATGTCAATGCTGACTGGAAATAAAAAATCTGATAAGCCGATTTTGAAACAGATTGATCAGATACGAAAAGAATACGGTTTGACAGAATATTCACTTCACGCTGATGTGAAAGAAATGCAAAAACATTTTAAGAAAAACGTTGATTCTTTCACTGCTCAGAAGATTGCTACTACTCTCTGGAAATCTTATGATAAGCTGTTTTATGGAAATGGTAAACGAGTTTATTATAAGAAATATGGAGATATGAATTCATTAGAAGGAAAATCTAATTCTACCGGCATTCGTTTAGTAGATGAACATCTGATATGGAATGGATTAAATATCCCAGTTGTTATTGATTGGAATAATCCATACGAATATCAAGCAATGCAATCTGAAATTTCTTATTGTCGTATCATTAGAAAATTTGTTCGTAATAAATATAAATTCTATGTTCAAGTAGTTTTCAAGGGAACTCCGCCAACAAAATTCAATAAGGAAACTGGTGAGATCAAACATTCTTTAGGTGAAGGTGATGTTGGTCTGGATATTGGCACTTCCACCATTGCAATTTCAAGTAATACAGATGTTAAACTTCTGATTCTTGCTGATAAAGTACAGAATATTGAAGATGAGAAGCGTCGTTTATCGAGAAAAATGGAGCGAAGCAGACGAGCTACCAATCCAGAAAATTATAACGAAGATGGAACAATTAAGAAACAAGGAAGCAAGAAAGTTATTTGGAATAAATCAAATCATTATGTAAAATATCAAAATCAACTGAAAGAATTATATAGAAAGCAAGCTGATGTGCGAAAATATCAACATGAATGTCTGGCAAACTATATTGTATCTCTTGGCAGAAATATTTATATTGAGCAGATGAATTTCGCAGGATTGCAAAAGAAAGCAGCTAAGACGGAGAAGAACGATTCTGGAAAATTCAAGCGGAAGAAGCGCTTTGGGAAGTCTCTTGCAAATCGAGCACCTGCGATGCTGATGACAATTATTAACAGAAAACTTGCTTGTTATGAACTAGAACTGATTGAGATTAATACGTTCAAAGCAAAGGCGAGCCAGTTTAATCATATGACAGATGAATATCATAAGAAATCTTTGTCACAGAGATGGAATGATTTGAATGGTATAAAGATTCAGAGAGATCTATATAGCGCCTTTCTGATAATGAATATTTCAGATGATTTAGAAAGTTTTGATATTGAAAAATGTAATGATAGATTTGATAACTTTAAAATGCTTCATGATATAGAAATACAGAGATTAAGCAGCACCGCTACTTTAAGTAGTATGGGAATTTGAATGTTATAAAAACGGTTTTGACACGAGCCGAATGTTATCG
>USCK01000154.1 GCA_900553205.1 uncultured bacterium
TCACTTTACCAATCAATAAGCCATAATATTTCTAGTGTGGCAGTCGGTTCCACCTGTTACTATCAGGTTATATTTTTGTGCAATATCTTTTATTTGTCTAAGGGTTGCGAACCTTATAATCGCTCTATGGCGTCTGTACGGATAATGCACTTCAATCCCGTCAAGTCCGTAAGATACAAGTTTGCCGACAAATTTATCCAAGTTCAATGCCCAACAACATGCAGGATGTGCCAAAACTGCAATTCCACCTGCTTCGTGTATTGCGCTAATCAGTTGTTTTATATCTCTTTTTGCAAAAATCCTAACAATATCAGCTTCTGTTTCTGATTTTGATTTAGCCATAAACTCATCTAATACCGGATTGTTTACATCAATTCCATAAGCTAAAAGATGAAGGAATACATACCCACACCAACAATCAAACTCAACTGCAGGTATCAAAACCTTATCTTGGTACAGTTTATGTCCTTCAACAGTGTTATGGTCACAGATAGCAATTTTTTTATATCCAAGTTCTTTTGCCTGACGAATAATATCTTCAAAATCAGCTTTACCGTCAGAAAACTTTGAATGGATATGAAGGTTTACATAGTCAAAATATTCTATCGGGTCAAAACTTTTTATCAACTCTCTGATATCTTGTTCTTCTTCCTCGTTTTTCTCATCATCTTTTTTGAGGTCGTCTTTGTTTTCGTTCTCTACAGATTCGTTTTTTTTTTTTTTTTCATCTGTAGAATCGGTTGTTTCTTTTTCCGTTTCTTTTTCGTCTGCAGTTTCTTCAACTTGAGAGTTAGGGTTTTCTTCCTCAATATTATCTGTTTGAGGTTCAGTTTCGTTTAATTCTTTATTTTCTTCAATAATTTCGTCTTTTTCGTTCATATTTCTTTGCTTTTATTTTATAATTGATATTATACAGGGCTTTGTTCTATATTATTATATAATAAGAAGGTAAATTGTGGTAAAAAAAAATAAAACATTTTTTGAAATATTTTTGCAAAGTATAGGACTTTATTTTTCAAACATTGATAAGTTCTTGCACTATTTGTTATATCCTGTTTTCGGACAGCTTTTCGGGCTGATAGTAATATATTATTCAGTAGTTTTTTACAATACAAATTTATCCTCTTTGATAGTAAATTATCCTGTATTGAACACAGATATTTATAAGAATATTATTCTTTTTGTTGTTCTGATTCCGGGGCTGGTTATATATTTATCGGCGTTATGGAAGTATTTGGTGGCACATGCTTCTATCAACTCTATGACAGAAAACCTTTTGAAATCTGATAGAGTGTATGATTTTCCTGCCCATACAATGCTTGTAACAAGAAGATGGTTTCCGTATCTTTGTTTGTGCTTGATGTACGGTATAGTCGTATTTTTAACAATATTACCGATATTTTGGATTATTGGAGGGGTTCTGCTTATATATTTCACATTTGTTTTTCAAATCTTTGTTTTTGAAGAAGAACTATCACCGATAGACTGTTTCAAAAAAAGTTCGGTGTATGTCCAAGGCAATTTTTGGAAAATATTTTGGTTAACTGTGTTGATGCTTGTTTTGACCTGTTGCGTTATTCCTCAAATTATTTATACAATTTTAGGTTTGATTAAATTTGTACCGTTTATGTCAGAGTTTGTATCAGAAGGAATTCAAACCTCGTCTTTGTATAACTTAAACATTATGCTTTCTGCGATGAATCATAAACCACTTGAACCTATTGATGTCAGTAAACTTTTGGTTATGATTGCTGTTTACAATACAACCTTCCAAATGTTGTTGCCACTGAGAACTATATGTATGTGTTTGTGGTACAAAACATATTGTAACGACAATGATGTAGTCAAGAAAGTTGATCAAAAGTTTATGAACAGAGTCAACAAAGAAGTTAAACGCAGAAAAAAATATAAGGACTAACTTATGTTTAGATGCAAGAATTGTAAATCAATCGATAAATTTGAACTGATGTTTGCTGCAGATTACAAGGGCAGTAAAAAGTTTACACATAATTACAACCAAAAAGGCGAAATTGAAATTACGGTTGATGGCTATACATTTGTTCCTGATTTGATGTTTATGAATCAGCACGCAGTATGCAGATATTGTGGACAAATTTATATGTGGGATTATGATAATAGTTTGAAATAAAAGAAAGAGGCTAGTTATGAGAAAAAATAACAGAGGAAACAAAGAACTCAGACCAATAAAATTCACTAAGGATTTTACTATTCACGCTCCGGGGTCATATCTTGTTGAGTTTGGTGATACAAAAGTTATTACTACAGCCTCTATAGATTACAAAAGTCCAAAATGGATGGACGAAGATGACAAAAGGGGCTGGGTAACTGCCGAATATTCGCTTTTGCCATCATCAACCAATACAAGATGTCAAAGAGAGAGAACAAAAATTTCAGGTCGTACACAAGAAATCCAAAGATTGATTGGCAGAAGTCTTAGAGCTTGTGTTGATTTAGAAAAAATGACAGGAATAACAATTACGGTTGATGCTGATGTTATCCAAGCAGACGGAGGAACAAGAACAGCAAGTATCTGTGGTGGATTTTTGGCATTGAAAGAAGCCATCGAAAAACTAATAGCAGAAGGAAAACTTCAAGAAAACCCTATTGTTGAACCTGTTGCAGCAATTTCAATCGGGATTTGCCATAATGAGATTTTGTTGGATTTGGATTACGAAGAAGATTCACATGCAAGAGTTGATTCTAATGTAATTCTTACCAAGAGTGGAAAAATTGTTGATTTCCAAACAACTGCAGAGGGTGAACCTTATGCAAAAGAGCAGATGTTAGAAATCTTTGATACTGCAAAAGAAGGTATCGACAAAATTATAAAAATGTATGAGGAATAAGTTATGAAAAAACTTCTTTTATTATTTGTATTCTTGTTTTTTACATTGTGCAACTGTTGTGAAGCAAAGAGCGTTAAATTTGTACAAGTTACAGATGTTATGTACGGCAAGAATAATGCAAATGAGATATTAGAAAAAGCAGTAAAAGATATTAACGAAATGAAGGACATCGATTTTGTCGTGTTCACAGGTGATAATACTGCAGGTGCAAACCTTGATTACTTGCAAGGGTTTGTAAAAACAGTGCAAAAACTAAATAAGCCTTTTTATATGGTGGTCGGTGATAGAGATGTTGCAAAAAGCAAACATTTAGAAAAAGAGGTTTATGTCAAAAAGTTGCATAAACTTTTGGGTAGAAAATCACCTGAAACTCTTAATTATACTTTCAAAAAAGGAAATGTTACTTTTATAGTTGTTGATGGCGCAAAAGATTTTATTACAATGCCAAACGGTTATTTTAACAGCACAACTCTTGAATGGTTAGAGAACCAAATTAAGTTGAATAAAGATAACAAAATCGTTCTTTTACAGCATTTTCCTGTTGCGAACAAAACAAATAACGACTTGTTATATACAGCAAATGCCGTTCAGTATTTAAAATTGATTAATCAATACGATAATATAATCTCTGTTGTTGCAGGTCATTTTAACAAAAATGATGAAGTTTCTTTGAACGGGATTTATTATGTTGTGACACCATCGTTACAGCAAAATTGTTATAAGATAATAGAAATAGATGAAGATAACGGATACCAAATCTTTACATCATTGGTAAAAATGGACGAATAAAATGGGTAAAATCGACACAATTATTTTTGACTTAGACGGCACACTCTTAAACTCGCTTGAGGATTTAAGGGTTAGTGTGAATTATGCTTTGTATGGGTTCAAGTATCCTAAACAGACTTTGGATATGGTTAGAAGAAATGTCGGGAACGGGATAGAAAAACTTATGGAACGTTCTCTGCCTGACGGGAAAGATAATGTAAATTATGAAGTTTGTTTGGAAATTTTTAAAGAACATTATAAGACCCACATGTCCGTTAATACCAAGCCTTATCCTCATATCATTGAAACATTGGCTGCGTTGAAAAGCCGAGGGTATAAACTTGCCGTTGTATCAAACAAGTTTGATGCAGCTGTCAAACCGTTATGCCAAAAATATTTTAAGAGCCTGATAGATGTTGCAATCGGTCAGAGCAAAGATACAAAGAAAAAACCTGCACCTGATACTGTTTATATGGCTCTTGATGAATTGGAATCAAGTGCTGAAACCTCTATTTATGTAGGGGATTCCGAGGTTGATATTCAAACTGCCAAAAATTCCGGCATGGATTGTATCAGTGTAAGCTGGGGATTTAAGACAAAAGAATTTTTGGAACAAAACGGCGCATCTGTAATCATCGACACCCCACTAGAGATTTTCAATTATATATAGACATGTCATTCAGAGCTGTAGCACCTGCGCCTC
>USCK01000155.1 GCA_900553205.1 uncultured bacterium
TCATTATCGATAACAGAGGCTGTTAATTCAGGCTGATTATGGTATCCTTTCATTACGGCTGGGCCTTTTAATAAAAGTTCGCCTGTGTCTTTGTCGGTTTTTACTTCATAGCTTTTTAAAGCTGCGCCAACAGATGCCAAATCTCTTATTCTATCGGTGTTTACAGATACAACAGGACTTGTTTCTGATAAACCATAACCTTGATAAATTTCAATACCAATTCGTTCAAAGAACTCGCCGACATTGACATCAAGAGGCGCACCACCTGAAATACAACCCAAGAAATTGCCGCCAAAATTTTTATGAATTTTTGAAAACATCAGCTTTTTAATTCTTCTTGACGGAATAAATTTTGCGAGATTAAACATTAAGTTAAATGCAAGTTGAGTTGATTTTGGTGCATTTTTTATTTCTGATTCAATTGCAGTTTTTAACAGCTTCAAGAATGCAGGTACTACAATCATAAATTGAATTTTTTTATCTCTCATTGTCCCCAAAATATCTTTTGGTTTAAGGCTTTGTGTATAATATACAGAGAAACCAAAGTTTAAGAAAGTGCAAAACCCGACTGTCATTTCAAACAAATGGTTCATAGGCAGTATTGATAAAATCCTTACATCTTGCAACGGTAAAATTCTATCAAGAGCATATTTTAAATCCTCTAATTGCGAAAGCATGTTTCCAAACGAAATTTCGACCCCTTTTGGAGAACCTGTTGTTCCTGATGTGTAGATAATAAACAAGGTAGATTTCTTAGAACGGTGACGCCATTTGCAATTATAGTTATTTGGTATTGTATAAATACTAGGTAATGTTTGGTTATAAGAAGGCTCGTCCATAACTATAATTTGTTTTATGGAAGGTAGTTCTTTTTGTAGAGCCAAAGCCATTTCCACATAATGTTGAGAAACCAACATTACAGAAGGCAAACAATCAGAAAGTATAGATTTTAGTTCATACTTGGTAAGTTTTATATCTAATGGAACAGTTATCAAACCTGCAATAATAGATGCGAAAACGCAAGCACCATATTCAGGTTTTGATTCTGAGAGAATTGCGAGTTTTTCACCTCTCGACAATTCCAAATCATTTATCAGATATGACGCAAGTTTTCTAGAAGTTACACCCAAACCGTTATAGGTAAATTCTTTCCAACCATAACCTGTTTTTATACCTAATGCGACTTTGTTTGCAAAATCATTTGTTTTGTCCTCTAATAACGATAATACATTGCTTTTTCTATCTTTCATAAACCCTCCAGAACACACTCTATAGGTTATATTATAGCAAATATCTTTTCAAAATGCACATTTTTGTAGTATTATTAAGTAATAGTGAGGGCTGTATATGAAAAAAATAAAAATCGGTATGCTTGGACTTGGAACTGTAGGTTCCGGAGTTTATAAAACATTAAAGAGATTTGATAATGTTGAAATCTCGAAGATTTCTGTAAAAAACAAAAACAAGCCGAGGAATATAGAAGGTTTAGACGAAAGCTCATTGATTACCGACCCTTATGAAATAATTAATGACCCTACTATTGATATCTTTGTTGAAGTTATCGGTGGGGTTAATCCGGCATGGGAATATATTTCGGAAGCCTTGAAAAAAGGTAAGCATATTGTTACTGCAAACAAAGAACTTCTTGCAAAAAAAGGTAAAGAGTTGTTTGAATTGGCAGAAAAATGCAACAGAGTTGTTCTGTATGAAGCAGCTATTGCAGGTGGTATTCCTTTAATAATGCCTTTAAAAACCATTATGGCAGGAAATAAAATCAGTAATATTCAAGCTATTTTGAATGGTACAACAAACTATATCCTTACAAAAATGAATGCTGATGGAGCATCTTACGAAGATGTTTTGAAAGAAGCTCAAGAACTTGGATATGCAGAAACAGACCCGACCGGAGATGTTGAAGGGTATGATGCAGCGTACAAAATCACAACCCTTGCAACTATTGCATTTGGCAAAAGAATAGATATAAACAATGTTTATAGAGAAGGTATTTCTCATGTAAAAGCACAAGATATGACTGCCGCAAGAGAATTAGGCTATAAAATCAAACTTATTGCACTTGGCAGACTAAACGAAAAAGGACAAGCTGATGTAAGAGTTCACCCAATGCTTGTACCTAACCACTCAACTTTGGCACATATTGATTATGTAACAAATGCTGTAGGCTTAAACGGATTCCCTATCGGCGATATTGTCCTATCAGGTCCCGGAGCAGGAGAATTCCCAACAGCAAGCTCGGTTATCGGAGATATCTTGAATATTGCAGCAGAAATAGATAAGACAGATTATGTATTACCTATGATGAGATGCACACATTCTCAAGACGCTGATATGATACCGATTGATGAAACTTATAATAAATACTATATTTCTATTACAGCACCAAACAATACTGGTGTGATTGGAAAAATCGGTACGATTTGTGCTAACAAAAATATAAGTTTATCAAGTATTTTGCAAAAAGGTGTTTCCGATAATAATACTGCAGATATTACAGTTATTACAGAAATTTGTAAAGAGGCAGATATCCAATCTGCAATCAAAGAGCTTGAGGAATGTAAAATAAACAGTTTAATCAGAGTAATGTAGAAAAGTGAGGAATAAATATGTATTATCAAGGACTAATTAACAGATACAGAGAATATTTACCTGTAACAGATACAACTCCTGTTGTAACATTGAACGAAGGAAACACACCTTTAATCAAAGCTGATAACTTGGCTAAAAGAATTGGACTTGAAGCTAATATATATTTAAAATTTGATGGTTGTAACCCTACAGGAAGTTTTAAAGATAGAGGTATGACAATGGCTGTAACCAAAGCTAAAGAAGCAGGTTCACACGCTATTATTTGTGCTTCTACAGGAAACACATCTGCATCTGCAGCAGCTTATGGTGCTAAGGCAGGGTTGAGAACATTGGTATTGATTCCTGACGGATATATCGCACTCGGCAAATTATCTCAAGCTATGATGTACGGTGCAGAAATTATTGCAATTCAAGGAAACTTCGATAAAGCTCTTGAGTTTGTTAGAAAGATTTCAGATGAATACCCTATAACACTTGTAAATTCTGTAAACCCTTACAGAATAGAAGGACAAAAGACTGCGGCTTTTGAAGTTTGTGACGCTTTGGGCAAAGCTCCTGAATATCATTTTATACCTGTAGGAAATGCCGGAAATATTACTGCATACTGGAAAGGATATAAAGAATATCATTCTTTAGGAAAAATAAAAGGACTTCCAATGATGATGGGGTATGAAGCAGAAGGCTCTGCTGCGATTGTAAGAAACGAAAGAATTATGAACCCTGAAACTCTTGCAACTGCTATAAGAATAGGTAATCCTGCAAGTTGGGATAAGGCAGTTGCAGCAAGAGATGAAAGTAAAGGTACAATAGGCTGTGTAACAGATGAAAAGATTGTTGAAGCGTACAAGCTTATTGCATCTTGCGAAGGTGTATTTGCAGAGCCAGCAAGCGCAGCTTCTGTTGCAGGCTTGATACAAGCACACGAAAAAGGACTTGTTAAAGCTGGTTCAGATATTGTTTGTGTATTAACAGGAAATGGTTTGAAAGATCCTGATAACGCAATTAAGTTTGCTAATGCAGAAGTTCAAAAAGCTTCTGCCGAATACAAAGATGTTTTAAAACTAATTGGCGTATAAAATGAGTTCAAATTTTGATTTTCTAAAAACTACAGATAGAAAATTATTTGAAATGATTGAAACTGCTGAACAATTATACAGAGATGAGTATTTTGATCAATGCATTGTTCAGACTCGTAAGTTTGCCGAAAATATTTGTAAGAAGTTGCTGGGTGGCCGCAGAACGAAAGAAAAGACCTTTGATGATATGTTGGCTACCCTTTGCGACAAATCAACGGGTTCAGAGCAAGAAAAAGAGGTTATTGAGGACTTGTATTTTATCAAGAAAGAAGGCAACAATTCTGCACATACCTCTGGCGCTAAACTTCCTGCAACAACGGCGTTGGATTGCTTGCAACGAGCATTTGAGGTTTCGATTAATTATGCTTTTTCTAAGAATCCTAAAAAAACAAAGCTTTTGAAACTGGAATTTGATACAGAGTTATTGATAACAGGTGAAAAAGCGAAGAAATCTTTGAAGGAAAAGTATATTGAGGCAAAAGAAAAGAATAAAATAACAAAAGAAGAACCTATAATCGAATTATCAACAAAACGCACCAAGAAAAAAGATTCAAATTTGATAGGTGTGTTAGCTTTGGTTTTAATTGTTGTGTTGTATATCTGTTGCTTGGTGTTTAAATAACGAAAAGACA
>USCK01000156.1 GCA_900553205.1 uncultured bacterium
GAGATTTAGCAGTTCCATCTTCGTTATAAATAATATTTGCAAGAGCTTTAGCGCCATAAGATACTGCTAATTTTGTGATATCATCAATATCTTTTCTAGAATAACTAGCACCACCAGGGATTCTAATACCTCTAACAATACCACCGTTTTCTAATGTCTTTTTAACAATATCAAAGTTTGATTGAAGAATAATATCACCAATATCAAACAATTCCAAACCAAAACGAGTATCATTTTTGTCAGAACCGAATCTGTCCATAGCTTCTTGCCAAGTAATTCTTTTAAGTGGAGTTGTAATTTCTACACCTGCAGCTTTGAACGCTTCTTTGACTAGCCCTTCTACCATTGTAATAACTTCGTCTTGGTTTACGAATGACATTTCCAAGTCAACTTGAGTAAATTCAGGTTGTCTGTCGGCACGCAAATCTTCATCTCTAAAACATTTTGCGATTTGATAATATCTTTCAATACCACCAACCATCAATAATTGTTTAAAGATTTGAGGTGATTGAGGGAGGGCATAGAATTTACCCTCTTGAACTCTTGAAGGAACCAAATAATCTCTTGCACCTTCAGGAGTTGTTTTGTTAAGGATTGGAGTTTCTACTTCCAAGAAATCTTGATTGTTCAAATAATTTCTCATAGCAGTAACAACTTTGTGACGCAAAGTTAAGTTGTGAAGCATAAATTCGCGTCTTAAATCTAAGTATCTGTATTTTAGACGAACATCTTCCGATACATTTTCATCATCTAATACAAATGGTAATGTTGCAGCTTCCGACAAAACATTTGCATAAGTAGGATAAACTTCAACTTCACCAGTTGCCAATTTATCATTATATGTTTCAGGTGGACGTTTTGTAACTTTACCTTTTACTGTAATAACTGATTCTGATTTTAATTTTGAGAACACTGCATGGATATCAGGATTAATTTGAGGGTCTGCCACTAATTGGAAGAAACCTGAACGATCTCTTAATTCCAAAAAGATAATACCACCAAGGTCGCGAACACAAGCAACCCAACCTGATAATGTAACTTCTTCACCTATATTTTTTGCCGATAATTCGCCACAATTATTTGATTTCAATAAAGTTTTCAAAATATCATCTCCCTTTCACACTTTATTACTGCTATAAAATAGTATCAAAAACACATTGAATTGTGAAGGGAGAATGTAACAATATTGCAATATAAGTACATAAACCATCATAAATAATTGACAAAACTGGCTCAAAAGTTTATGATTAAATTAATACATAGAATTCAATTATTAGGTGTGCTTAAAATATATTTATTATATCTATATGTGTTACTCTTTAAACTATAAGGAGAAGGAAAATGGCAACAGCTTTAACAGAAATGAAAAAATCAAAAAGTGGATTTAATGATGAATTTGAAAACTATCTAAAAAAACAATGTGTTAAAACGACTTTTAATGGTTCTGAACTCGAATCATTCTCTTGGTACAAAAAAGTTTTAGGTTTAATGTAATCTAAATTTGCCGAGATGTTGTTTAAACAATAGAGCATTTTTGCTCTATTGTTGAGTTAACAGGGGATATTTTTACAAATTATCGTAGATTTTATTTAAGAAGTGTGTAATATTCAAAATTATCTGTGGATTTAGTTTTTATAAAGCATGGCTTGGTGATGTTGTGTTCTAAAGGACTATTTGACAAATAATAGTCTGAGTTGTTGACTAAATCGCCGGAACCTATGATTATGTCTTTGGGTAGAATGTTATATATATACTTTGCTGGAATATCGTTATTTGATAGAAATATCCCATCTGCCTCTACTATTTTTGCTACATCTAATCTCTCACGGATAATTAGGGTTTTGTCAAACTGTGCGCATAATTGTTTGACTTTTTGTGCAAAATTTAAAAATTCTCCAAGCGAGATATTATGTTCTGCTATTTCGACAAGTCCGACATTACTATATAATTCTTCTGCAACTTTATCCAAACTTGTTTGGTTATTTTGAGATAAAGTTACTCTTAAATAGGTATTATGGTTTAACTTTGCCTTTTTACAATAATTTATAAAATTATCAGTCATAATATATATCAAAATCTTAAATGTTTATTTATACCTCACTGATTATAATACAAAGTCTGTTTAAACTTAATCAAAGAAATTTTATTCTTAGATTAAGGTGTAAACATGAATAGATGCAATTATAAAAAGTGTGACTTAAATACTCTGATTTTATATGTCCAAAAATCAGACATAAAAGCTACTGCAGAATTTATAAAACGTATTCAAAAAGACCTCTATACCTTTTTTTGTCACCTCTGTCCACCAAAAGATTCGGTATCGGATTTGACTCAAGAAACACTAATTAAGATTATTAAAAACATAAATAGTTTAAAAAATATCAACCAATTTAAGAACTGGAGTAACAGAATAGCGATTAATGTATTTTATGATTCTATAAGAAAAAACAAAAAATCAGAAAATATTTTGGGATTAAACTCTGAAATCTTTGATTTTATTGAAGATGAAAAAAATAAACCACATGAAACATGCCAATGCAAAGAATTGGAATGTAAAATCAAGGCATGTATTATTAATTTACCTTTAAACGCAAGAATAGCAATAATATTAAGGGAACTGGAAGGATTGTCTTACGAAGAAATAGCAAAACTTACCAATACAAATTTAGGAACAGTTAAATCTAGAATATCAAGGGCAAGGGAAAAATTGCAACTTGAACTTGCAAATTATTTATAGGGGTAGTCCATGAAACTAACATGTAATCAATTTGAAGCACTTATGCACTTTTATATTAATAAAGAACTAAAACCGAGTTTATTAAAGGCTTTTGAAGAACATCTGCAAACTTGTAAGAGTTGTCGTGACAAATATAACACTTTTAAGCAAGTTATAAATGAACTGAGAAACTCTTATAATGTTTTGTCTTATAAAAACACTACATCTACAGAAGAAGGTTCTTCAAATATTTCAACGATAAACACTCATATATCTGCTTATGCAGACAATGAACTCGATATAAACGAGAACATAAAACTAAAAAAAATAATTATTAATAAGCCTCAGGTTAGAAAAAAATTAGAAAACATTTATTCTTTAAAAGAGCTTTTAAAAAATTCTTTTGAAAAGACAAAGCCTGAAGAAGATTTTTCTAATAAGATTTTGAGAAAAATCTATAATAAGAAAATACAAACTAGAAGCAAAGATATTTTATATGCGCTGATTTCATTTATTATATTAAGTATAATTTGGGGAATTATGCTTATTTCATCAATTTAAAATTCAAATAAAATCATTATTATAACTTATTGCTAAAAAAGTTTTTTAAGCATACAATAATCTTGTTATTAAGATGAGAGGTATAGTAATGACTACATTAGAACAAAATCTTGCGTTAAACGAAGGTTTGATTACTCAGGTTATCGGTCCTGTAGTTGAC
Organism: uncultured bacterium; assembly: GCA_900553205.1. Taxonomy (GTDB): domain Bacteria; phylum Cyanobacteriota; class Vampirovibrionia; order Gastranaerophilales; family Gastranaerophilaceae; genus UMGS1585. The sequence continues at coordinate 3,438 of USCK01000156.1, forward strand.
GTAGAATTTCCCCACGGTAACTTACCGGAAATTTACAATGCTTTAGAAATACATTATGAAGACGGCACCAAGCTTGTAGTAGAAGTTCAACAAATGTTGGGTGCAAATAAGGTCAGAACAGTTGCAATGTCAACTACAGACGGCTTAAAAAGAGGTATGAAGGTTGTTAATACAGGAAACCCTATTACAATACCTGTAGGAAAACCTATATTGGGCAGAATTCTTAATGTTATTGGTGAACCTGTTGATAATGCAGGTCCTATTGAAACTGAAAATTATCTTCCAATTCATAGAGAATCCCCATCTTTAACAGAACAAAATACGGAAATCGAAATCTTAGAAACAGGTATTAAGGCTATTGACCTTTTACAACCTTACCAAAAAGGTGGTAAAGTTGGTTTGTTCGGTGGTGCCGGTGTAGGAAAGACAGTATTAATCCAAGAATTAATCCACAATATCGCAATGGCACATAATGGTGTGTCAGTTTTCGGTGGTGTTGGTGAAAGAACAAGAGAAGGAAATGACCTTTGGAATGAATTTAAAGAAAGTGGCGTTCTTGATAAAGTAGGCTTGATTTACGGTCAAATGAACGAGCCACCTGGAGCAAGAATGAGGGTAGGTCTTTCAGCTTTGACTGCTGCTGAGTATTTCAGAGATTATTCAAAACAAGATGTATTGTTATTTATTGATAACATTTTTAGATTTACTCAAGCTGGCTCTGAAGTTTCTGCGTTGTTAGGACGTA
>USCK01000157.1 GCA_900553205.1 uncultured bacterium
TATTCTTAAAGAAATATTTTTATTAGCTAATGATATGTTTTATATTATGGAAACACAAAATATTGATGTAATATCATTAGAAATAATACCATTTTTTATATTATTGGTTCTTGCAAGTTTTGCTCTTTGGTTGATGACTCATGACTAAGAATATGGGCTGGTTGTTGCAAAACACTTGATGTCGTTTTCGATTTTGCATTTCTTTAATTCAGCAATCATAGATTCAAATGTTGCTCCTGAAGTGCAAATATCATCAATCAGAAGAATAGGTAAAGATAACAAGTTCTTCTCATCTACTTGAAACGCATTTTCAAGATTCTTCATTCTTTCGTTTCTTGATAGTTTATATTGTGGTTTTGTGTGTTTAATTCGTTTGATTAAATCAAAGTTTGGAATAAATCCTGTCAGGTTGCAAAACTCTTTTGCAACAAGTTCCATGTGGTTGTAATGTCTCTGCTTTTGACGAGTTTTGTGTAGTGGTACGGGTATAACTTGAAATTGTTTGTTTATATCAAGAATTTTCCAATAATCATACATAAACTTAGCTTGATAAAATGCTAAATCTTTTTTGTTATGGTATTTCAAACCTCTGATGATTTTTTGCAGATTTTTTTCATATACTCCTGCAACAAAAATATCTACTCCTTCAATTATTCTATCAGGTTGAGGAGGATTAAATTCAAGTTCATTGTAGCATTTTGAACATATCGGAACAGCTTCTTTAGATGATGCGCAACAATAGCATCTCTTTTTATATATCCAGTCCAGCAGTTCAATAAAAAAGTTTTTCATACCTTTCAATAATAAAATAAAACTATAACATACTCAAGAATACTCCCAGTCTAATAAGTTGTACTATAGAAAATTTTTATTTACCCTTTCAAAATATATAGGGGTGAGTTTCATGTTAAAAAAAATCTTATCAATAACAGTAATATTTTTGGGTATGTCTTCTGGTGGATTTTGTTATGACAGAGAAGAAATGATAAATATTTCTGTATATGAAAAAATTAATCCGGCTATAGTAGCAATAGATGCACAAATTCCGAATGGAGTTTCAAGTGGCTCCGGTTGTATTATCAACAAAAACGGTACAATTCTGACAAGTTCTCATGTGATAGACCGAAGCAATAATATCGAAGTTACAGTCGCAAATGGCGAAAAATACGATGCCTTAATCCTCGATAAAATAGAGGGGTTAAGTAAAGATTTAGCTTTAATAAAAATCTCACCAAAACACCCTCTAAAAACTGTTAAATTGGGTGATTCTTCCAATATAAAAGTCGGACAAAAAGTCCTTGCTATAGGTAATCCGTTTGGATTCCAAGGGACTTTGACACAAGGGATTGTATCCCGAATAGACTATCGCAAGAATAAGATTCAAACAGATGCTGCAATAAACCCCGGTTCATCAGGTGGGCCTTTGGTCAATACTACAGGCGAAGTTATCGGAATAAATCAAGCAATTTATAATCCTGATGATAATGTTTCAAATATCGGAATCGGTTTTGCAATTCCTATCAATGAAGCTAAAATGTTTTTTTAATCATAATTATTTATGATACTACATCATATAAAGCATCAACAATTATAGGGTCCCATTTAGTACCGGCTTCTTGACGCATAATTGCAAGAGCTTCTTCTTTTGACATCGCTTTTCTGTACGCTCTGTCAGAAGTCATTGCGCAATAAGCATCAGCAACAGCAATAATTCTTGAACCTAAAGGTATAGACATTCTTTTCAAGCCTTCAGGTTCGCCTGAACCGTCATAACGTTCTTTTTGGTAGCAAATATATGGGACAACTTCTGACATGAAGTTGATATTCATTAACAAATTAACACCAACATTTGAGTAGTTTTTGAGTTTATCCCAGTCCTCTTTGCTCAACTTGCCCTTTGTTGCAAATAATTCTTCCGGCAAAGTAATTTTACCAATATTTTGCAATAAACCTGCATAATATATAAGGTCTTTTGTTTTTTCGTTCAAGCCCATTTCTGCAGATATACGTTTTGCCATTTCAGCTGTATTTCTTGAATGAGAAACACTATACTGACCTTTGATATCAACTGCTGTTGCCAATGATTTTACAAAAGCTTCTTGAGTATCACCCAAATCACCAATTAACGCAGTTAATTCAGCTCTCATGTGTCTTAAATCTGTAGCATCTGCATCAGGATTATCAATCAGAGCATTTGTATCATTAATTGTTTTTTGTAGCGAAATTGAAGTACCAAACAATCTTGACATGTTTTCAATCAATTCTACAAATTCTTTTCGATAAGGTTTTTCTTTGTAAGATTCAAGTACAAACACCCCAACTACATTTGCGTTGTTATGCATAGGAATTGCTGCAAAGAGTTTAATATTCTTTTCTTTAAGCTCTGCAAATCCGTCATCAGGATTGTTTATAGTAACTGTTTGAATCTTTTCATAACATTCTGTCACAGGATTCTTTTCGTTGAAGTTATATCCGATATTTTTGGAATAGATAGTATCTTCAACCTCAAGAGAAGACCCTGCAAATACTAAATCTTTATCTGCATTTTCTAATCCACATGCAAAATCTTTTTTTAGGTAAACATGGCAAACATCAACTTCCAAAATCTGTGCCATAGTTTTGGCAATAGAATTATATATAATATAATCGTCTTTGGAGCTGAAGCCGATAACGCTAAGTGTTTTGTTCATAGAATAAACAGAAACAAGTTCGCTAAGTTGGTTTTTTAGTTTAGCTGCTTTATTCTTTTCACTGCTACCTATTTTTTTTGCCAAATCTTCGGAGATAAGATTCTCAGAAATAAAATCGCCTAAGTTAAGTGCAAAAATTTCTTCTAACGGATCACCATCTACCAAATCTACAGAACGACCAAATAGTGAAGCTCCTAAATTTTCTTCTGCCATATATTTTTACCTTCTTATAATATTTTTGACTTGCATGATGTATTACGGCACAAATTTAAAAAACTTTGATAATTTTTACAAAAATTATACTTTTGTTATAGAATATTACAACTTTGGTTGTAAGACTCAAATTTTTAAGTGGGATTTTATTATTTGTAACAACCTCCGCAACAGTTGCTGTTATTGAAATTTGCCTTTTGGGTCATACAAATTTTGCATTTCTCCTGCATATCACCTTGAGAGGTGTAGTACTTATAACTCTTTACCCATTTAGGCTCTTTGCACGAACAATTCTCCATAAAGGTTAAGAAACTTACGAATTTTTCAAGTACATCTTCCGGCATGGAGTATTCAATAGATTTTGCACTGTCTTGTACTCTTTCCGAATCCACTTGCAAAACCTTCTCCAAAAAATTAGATATAGTTTTGTGTCTGTGAATCTTTTCTTCGGCTCTTTGTTCGCCTTTCTCGGTAATTGTAATAATTCCATATGGTACATAGTTGATAAAACCTCTTTCAGCAAGAGTTTTTACGGCATCAGAAGTTGCCGGCCCACCAATATTCAAATACTTAGAAACATCTTTTACTCTAGCAGCTTTGTTTTCTTGAACGATATAATATATTGCTAATAAATATTTTTCCAAACTTTCGGTAAGCTCGTTTTTCATATAGTACAACTCCTGTTTAGGTGTCCCGAATAATTATTAATATAAATTAATATACCATAAAATTACAGTTTGACGCTTAACCATTCTCTTTGTTGTTTGTCAAAAGGTCTTTTACAGGTTGGGTTTTGTTTTTATTTTTTCTGTTAGTAATAAAAATGTTCAGCTTAGGCAATAAAATCCCGAGGGCAAGCGTAGAATATCCAAGCCCTGCAATATGTGAAAGGTTTAGTTTCCACATATTTTGCTTTGCAAATTTACTTCCTTTTGAAGCAATTTCGTTATGAGATTTTAATGACAAATCGTTAAACCAATGTTTTATACCTTTACCTTGTTTTGAGATATTAAACAAGGCTGAGCGTTTTCTATCCAACAGATTAGCTGTCAATTTTGCAGCAAACCCACCAATAACAAGCCAGTTAAGGAAACCTAAATAATCTCTTGTAACAGTTTCTCTTAATTCATCTTTACTGTCAGATGCCATAAATCTGCCGATAAGAGTTGAGGCATAAACTGTTTTTATAGCATTTCCACTTGTTACAGGGCCTGTGAATTCAAGTTTTTTTACAAAATCTTTTGGCGATTTAACCTTCAT
>USCK01000158.1 GCA_900553205.1 uncultured bacterium
AAAATTAATTCTACAACTAAGATCATTAGTAACATTGAGAAAATCATTCAACTCAAAGACAAAAATTCTAACTCAGTTCGTAATTTTAACATTATTACCAAACTTGAAGAACAAATAGTTAAACTTCTAAGTGACATTGATGAAGATTTTATCACCAAAGTTTTTGGAGGTAAAGATATTGCCAATATTAGGAATTTAATTAATGATGAAGAAGAACATCGAAGCTCCAGACTTGCTTATATTCAAGCTACGTTAAATAATCAAATTAAAGATATTACAACTTGTAAACTTAAAAACATGGGAAAAATTATTCAAAATTCTTATTATGAAGATCCATGTCGTACGCTTCGTTGGTATATTTTAAATGATCCATCCCCCGAATGTAAATTAGATATGAAAACAATTGAAGAATATTATCATCAAGATCTTTCAGATAATTCAAGCACATTTACTAAGCCAAAGGTAAACTCAGATTGGGACTTAGGTGAAACTATTGACAATGCAGACCGTACAATTATATTAAATAGTTTAATTGATAAAGAACAAATTACAAACATTATTAAAACCAGGTCTAATGTCGCAGCATGCGGTCCAGATGGCATAGGAAATGCCATTTGGAAAACCAATGTTCAACTTTCAGCAAAAATTATTAAACTTATAATCAAACAAATACTCAAATTTAAGAAATTCCCATTAACGTTACGAAATTCAAAATCAATATTACTTTATAAAAAAGGAGATCCAAAAGAAATTAAATCATGGAGACCAATTTCTATTTCTACAACATTATACCGAATTATAATGTGTCATATTACTAAAGTATTACAAGGTTTTAACTCAGAATGTAATTTCATTAATCCAGTTCAAAAAGGTTTCAAAGCAGGTTTAAATGGTATTTCAGAACATATTTCAACAATTAACGAATTAATTGCAGAATCAAAGCGTAGTAATAAATCTATTGTAATAACAACACTCGATTTTACTAATGCATTCGGATCAATTCCACATAAAGCAATCTTATGGGCTATGAAACGTAGAGGTTTTCCTATTGAGTTGATTAAAGCTATCAAGAACTTATACCAAAACTCATTCACCAATTTTCATGTAAATGGAGAAATATCTGATTCTATTCAAATAAAACGAGGAGTTCGCCAAGGATGTCCTCTCTCACCAACCCTTTTTAATCTTTGTTTAGAATCACTTTTGAAGAAAATACAGATCAAACATAAAGATGATGGGTTTAATATCCCATTAGATAACGGTGAAATACTTAACTTTACAGTTCAAGCATATGCAGATGATGTTATTCTTATTTCGCATTCACCAGAAGCAATGCAACGAATGCTTAATACAGTTGAAAAGTTTTGTCAACGAAATGGTATGAAAATAGCACCACAAAAATGTAAAACACTCTCATATATCAAAGAAGGAAATAAAAGAATTTCTATCGATTATAATCTCAAAATTCAAAATGAAGATATTCCAAATCAACCACTACTTGAAGCTATTCAATATTTGGGTGCTCCCATATCTACACATAAAGATAGCAAAAAACGACATTCCAAGCTTCGTCTAAATAAAATCCAAAATGAAATTAGTAAAATAATTGATTCACCTCTAAAAATTAACCAAAAATTAGATGCAATTAGAAGAATGATTTTACCAGAGTTAGATTTCGAATTTTTAAATGGCTCTTGTCCAGAGAAAGATATCAAATCATTAGATCTATTTATTCGCTGTTCATTTATGAAATTAATTAACACTAACAGTTTACCTGTTGATTTCTTTTATTTAAAATGTTCCGATGGTGGTTTAGGTCTTCCATGTTTATGGGAAAGAATGAAAACACTCCAGATTCGTACATTTATAGGTTTGAACAGTTCCAAAGATCAGCAAATTCGTGAATTAATTAAACAAGGCATTACAAATGAAATCATCTTTAGGAAAATTGAAATTGATGATAACTCACCTTTTTTAGACATTCCCATAAATGAAAACAATTCTATTCTTCAAATTCGAGAAAGTATGACAAACAGTATATTAGCCAATACGATGAACTCATTAGTTAAATTAAAATTAGGTCTTAAAAGAAAAGAAAATAATCAATTTGAAATTAAAGACCTTCTTAATAATAATACTGAAGATAATAGTTGTATTGTAGATCAAAATCATTTTTTAAAATTCGTCAATAAATTACTAAGCGATAGACATGGAAAATCTCTTCGGGAACTACCATTAAAAGGTCACACATTTAACACATTAATTAACAATCCATTATCAAATTTCTTTGTTAGTAATTATAAATCCCCTACTGCTGATTCAATCATTAAATTTGCCATATTATCCAGAACAAACAATATTCCAACAGGAGAAATCTTACACAAAAATAATAAAAGTGATGGACTATGTAAACTCTGTCATAATAATGCAATGGACTCTCTTATGCATAGACTTAATGGATGTATATCAATACGAAATAAACTTACAAAAAGACACAACGCTATTGCTGATGAGGTTATCAAAGGAATCAAAGATCCTAAAAACATTATCTTTAACAAAAGCAGACCAATCAATATTAACAACACAACTCTTCATGGTAACTCCAAACTCTTACAACCAGATATTTGGTTCCTTTCCAATAATAACAAGACTCTTAATATTATTGAAGTTACAGTTCCTTACGGTCAAATTTCAAATGGAAAGTCAACACTAGATTCTCGTAGAGAAGAAAAACTTAACAAGTATCAAGAACTCATCAATGATTGTAAGAACACATTTAATCTCAAAGTCAATTATTTCGTGGTTGTCGTATCATCTTTAGGTGCAGTTCCAAAAGAAACACTTAACGATTTATACAAACTATACAACAATAAAAAGACTGCACAACTTGTCGCCAAGAGATGTTGTATAGCTGCACTCAGAGAATCAATGTTCCTCATTTATGATAACAATTCAACTAGAAATTCAAACAACAACCACAATTCAAACGATGAGCAATCCTCAGATGACGATATTCAAATTTTAGGTACCACAAACCAAGAAGAGACACATAATAGCAGCAATGAACCTAACGAAGAAGAAGACTCCCCGGAACTCGAAGATGTTCCTTTTGAAGCAGTCATGGAATCCAGTGATTCTGAAGGCGGATTGGGCACTTTTCAGAATGATACACCACAATAACATTGAACCATGAAACTTTAATAATCCCCGGTGGGCGCACCGGTTAACCACAAACAATCAAACTACAACATTTTACGCGTTTAACAATAAATAAATCCCGTCGAAGGTGTTTAAATTTTTATGTTTTTTTCTAGCGATGATATTGATGCGAAAACAGCATTACCGCAACCAGCGTCCGATGTAGATTACAACCATAGCAAAATCTTAGAAATCGGTAAAAATTTTTCAGACATCCGAGATCAAAATTCACAGAAATCTCTCGTCTCTCCGGTAACCACAAGGGGAATAGCTTCCATATGCCTATGGAAGAACAATATTTGCTTTTCAAATAACACAAAAGAAAGGAGAGAAGATTTTATTTATCCAATAGAAAAAATTTTGAGATCTCTAGAGGATGTTTATGATATCAGAACAAGGAACGATGGTAAATACAACAAATCACATAGATTTCTCCATGATTTTATTCTTAGATATATTCAAACAACAAATATTGGAGAACAAGAAACAATCTCAAATTGTATTAAAGAAAGCCTCAAATTAGAATTTTCCAGGCCCAATCCATGGAAACATTATCAAGAAAAGGATAAATTTATTCCTGATTTTTTCAATCTTCCAATTTCTCAAATTTTCCACTTAAATGACTTTTCTTTAATTCCCCCACCAGTTCCTTTTACATGTGAACATTATCCATTATGCAATTTTACTACAAATAATATTAATATATTAGAATATCATAGGCAACATGTTCATAATATGATTCCGCCCTATAAAATCAATTTCTTAATACATGAACTCATAATCATTAAACTTTTAGATCACAGGACAGGAATCATAAATAAAGCAATAGAAGAATTCTCAAAAATAAATAATTTAAACAATTATCAATTTCTTCCAAGAATTTGTCCATTCCCAGATTGCTCATGTATTATTTTTAATGACACAGAATTAATCAACCACATTGCAAATTTTCACAAAAAC
>USCK01000159.1 GCA_900553205.1 uncultured bacterium
TTTGAGTAAATAAAAAATTATCCATAGATAATATATTATCCCATGATAGCTAATTTGTCAATAATTAGATAATATATTATTCAATTATTTTAGTTTAAAGACTCAATTATATTACATTTTGTAAACAAGATTCTCTTTTCTGAAATTCTCTATAAGCGAAAAACTTTATATATACATAAGAGAGTTCCCCAGTTAAAAAGAGAGTGTATTTGTCGTGAAAAGATTTATCCTAACTGTATTATGTACATTATTTATTAGTGTAAGCCCTGCTTTAGCATACAATATGAATCATTTTACTAAAGATTTCAAAGTTTCTGATGCGTTAGTTTTATTAGAACGAGCTGGAGCTGACGAAGTATTTGACAATCTTCAAGAAAATTCCGTTAAAATTATGTTCTATGATTTGTCACTACTTTCTTACTCATACAGATATCATTACGCAATTAATGGTGAAAACAATATGGGTGAAAGATATATTTTAATCAACACAAGATACAAGAATTGTTCTACAGAAGAAATAGCTTGTCTAATAGCACACGAAAGTTGTCACAAGGCAAAAGTTGCAACACTTGCAGAAGAAACTCTAGCAACACAAACTGAAGCAAAATATTGGTTAAAACTTAAAAAACCTAACAAAGTTTATAACGAATCTGATTTAAAAGATAGACTTGATAACCTAGCTTATTTATACAGTCATTCAGACAAAAACAATAACAAAATTGAAGAAAGAATTGCAAACAGCGATTTTTATAGAAGTCAATTATCATTAAAATAAGGATAACCACATAAATATAAATAGCTGAAAAGGAACTCATAAAGAGTTCCTTTTTTTGAATAAATCTATATTATTTTCTAACCTTCTAAAGATTGATATCCTGATTTATGAGATTTTAGAGTTACCCCACGTTTTGAAGTTTGAATAAATTCAATCATATCATCTACATATTTGTTTTGAGGAAGCTCTTTTCTGATTTTTTCTATTGCTTGGGAAGTGTTCAAATCATCAGATATTAAAAGTTTGAAAGCTTCGTTTGCAACAGTTCTTTCTTCTTGAGAAACTCCTCTACGTTTTAGAGCAACTACATTTAATCCACGAGGAACAGGAGGTCTGCCTTCACCTTTTGAATAAGGAAGAATATCTTGACGAGCAGCAGAAAATCCACTGATAATTGCCATTTTACCGATTCTGATATTTTGATGGAACACACTCATTCCACCAACAAATGCACCAAAACCTACGTGAACATGTCCACCTAGAGTTACAAGATTAGCTAAAATAACTTCATCTTCTAATACACAATTGTGTGCAACATGTGAACCTACCATTAACAAACATTTTTTACCAACTCTTGTTGTAAAATCGCCACAAGCTGCGCCTCTGTGAACAGTAACATTTTCTTTTATGATAGTACCGTCGCCGATTACAACTTTTGTTTCTTCACCTTTGTATCCAAGGTCTTGAGGCTCAGAACCGATAGTTGCAAAAGGAGAAATTGTACAACCTTCACCTATTTCTGCATATTCTATATAAGCATTTGCTATAACTCTTGTTTTTGAACCGATTTTTACATTTTTACCGATAACTACATTAGGTCCAATAATTGCATCTTCTGCGATTTGTGCTGAAGGATCAATTATTGCAGTTTTATCTATCATAAATCTCTCTCCATATTTGTACCCTTAACAGAATAAGTATATTACAAATAATCCTAATTTACGGTTTTGTTTATATTATTTTAATATGTAGTAATTTTGTATTTTATAACATTGAATCATAACAAACCGTCTTTATGCTATCATACAAATATGGAACAGATTTTAGATGTAAAAATTGAACAAATTTCAAACCTCGGAAGTGGAATTGCAAAAGTTGACGGAATGGTAATTTTTGTTGAAAACACTTGCCCTGAAGATAAAGTCAGGATTCAAATTACTAAAAAGACAAAAACCTACGCTATAGGCAAACTTCTTGAGATACTTGAGCCTTCTCCACACAGAGTTAAACCGATTTGTCCAATGCAAAAAGTCTGTGGCGCTTGCCAAATCCAATTCATTGATTACAAATACCAACTTGAACTAAAAAAACAAATTGTTGAGGACTATGCTAGAAATTTAGAAATAAAAGTTGGTGACACAATTCCTAGTCCACAAACGACTGAATACAGACATAAAATACAATATCCTATTTCAGAAACTCAACATTCAAAAAGAATTCTTGCTGGTTATTACAAACCAAAATCACACGAAATAGTTAATATTAAATATTGTCCTATTCAGCCCAAAATATGTGACGACATTATCGACTATATCCGAGAAACTGCTCCAAAATATGAAATAAAGGGATATAAAGAAAAGAAACATGCCGGAGATTTAAGACATGTTGTTATCAGAGCATCTAAATCTACAGGCAAGAATTTGGTTGTACTCGTAGTAAACGCTACCAAAACTTTTGACAGACTGGTTGGTTTTGCGAAAGATATATACAACCGTTTTGACGAGGTATCAGGGGTTTGTGTAAACTTTAACAGCAAGAAAACGAACCTTATTTTATCTGATAAAACCGAGCTTATTTGTGGACAAGATTTTGTAGAAGAAAAGCTATGTGATTATACTTTTAAAATAGGAGCAAACACCTTTTTTCAAGTTAATCCACAAAGTGCAGAAAACATTTTTAGATATGTAAAAGACTACATTAAATCAAACTTTGAGAACCCGACAGTTCTTGATACATACGCAGGAATTGCAGCTTTTGGTATTGCTATGAGCGATATCAGCAAAAAAGTTGTTAGTGTTGAATCCAACAAAGAATCAATTATTATTGCAGACAAAGTTTTGAAGGATAACAAGATTAAAAATGTCGAGTTACATAATATGGACACTGCAAAGTTTTTAGAAAAAGAAATCTCCTCTAAAAACAGAAAGTTTGATATAACTATTCTTGACCCACCTAGAAAAGGTTGCACTCAAGAAAGCCTTGATAGAGTTTTGGACGTCACTAAATCTAAAATAGTTTATGTAAGCTGTAACCCACAAACATTGGTTCGTGATATCGAATACCTAAAAAGCAAAGGTGCAAGAGTTGATTTTATTCAACCTTTTGATATGTTCTGTCACACGTACCATACAGAATGCGTTACAATTATTGATGTTGAATAACAATTTTTTTAGGTGGTAATTTTTGGTTTATAAACTGAATTGCTTTTGCTCTGCATTGTGCATCTTGTTTCAGGATTAACATACCATTTGTAGTTAAATTTGTGTTGTTTATAATAAACTGACCTTTTGAGAAAGTTTTTAGCATAACTTCCTGACAAACTGCATATTTATCTCTTTTACAACACATTACTAATAGAGGCGTTGTTCCTAATCTATAATCATATATATTTAACCCCTTCAAATTTTGATACGGAGTTAAAAGAACCATAGCATGAGGTTTTGGATTAATCATTTGAGCATATATTACACCTGTATTTGCTCCAATATCTCCACCAATTATTGCGTAATTATTAAATGAAAATTTCTTAGAAGTTTGTTTAACATAATTAACAACAGCTAAAACATCATAAGGATATTTTGCAAAAGATTTGTTTGACATATACATCCAAGATTTCATTCTGAATTTGATATCTTTATTACTTAAACCATGTCCTCTTAAATCAATAGCTATTACACCATAACCTTGTTTTGCAAAAGTTTCTGGCAAACTTCCCCACGAAGAACTTGAATACCCTAAAGAGTGTAACATTATAATTGTTGGAAAATTCTTCTGTTTTCCTTTTGGATATATAAGTTTAGCTTTTATCACAAAATTATCTTTTGTTTGAACTTCTATAATTTTTGTTTTGATTGGTGATTTTGGTTTTGCAGATGAGGCTGCAGCAAAAACTCCTGTTGCCGTAAATACAAGAACCAACACAAACAATAAGATTTTTTTCACCATATGCTACCCTCTAAATTTCAAAATCATTATAGCATAATTATTAAAAAAATGTTACAATTAGCAAAAATTATAGCAATTTTTTGCTGATAAATGCGTTATTATATATATAATATATATTTTATAAATAAACACAGGAGAAATTATGACAGTTTCATTAGATACTAACATAGTATATCTCAAGGATAGGCTAAATATTAATACCGG
>USCK01000160.1 GCA_900553205.1 uncultured bacterium
TGGCGAAGAAATTATTAATCCTGAAACGAATACAAAAACTGTGTGTCAAAATTTAGGGAATTTGCCCGAAGGTTATGTATTGTTTGCTAATTATGTTCAAACTGATGAATACAAGCAAATGATTGAAACTCGTTTGCGAGAAGAAAAACGTCAAGAATTGATTGCTCAAATTGATAAATTAGATAAAAAACGAATAAGGGCAATATGTGAGCCTGAGCAAAAGACTAAAGAGATAAGCTGGCTCGAATTCTACACCACTCAAATTGTTGAGTTAAGAAAACAATTACAGGAGGTGTAAATGGCTTTGTATATTGATGAAAACGGAACAATCAGTCTTATTCAAGGTGATAGTGGCGAAATTGTTGTATATGGATTAGATACAAATTCAAACTATGATGTTTATTTTGCTATTCAAAACCAAAAAAGGCAGGCTGTAGCTTCAGAACTCAAGGTTCAATCAAATTTTTCGGATATGGTTACATTCGTCTTGACATCTGAGTTTACAGACTTGCTAACAGTTCCAAAAAATAAAGAATATGAGGTTTATCGATACGGAATAAAAGTTTGTACACCGACAACGGAAGATACGGTTTTGGTCGGTGACGGCGATTATGGTTCTGTAAATCAATTAATTGTGTACCCTAAAATTGTGGAAGGAGCGTAAAATATGAATTTAGGACAAGTAATTAAAAAAATGTTTCAATTAACAACTTCAAAGATTTTGGAGTATGTAAACAAGGAGCTTGACGGGCAAGAAAAGAAAACCCAAGTTGATGCCTCAATTACATCTTGGCTGACAGAGAATACAACAAAATTAGGAATGATTCAGCAGTTTTTAGTGACTCAATATTTTATCCCGATAATTCCCGTTATTACACAGGCGATTTATGATTGTTTGAAACAAAAAATTGAAGGTCTTACTGCGTAATGGTTAATTATAAACTCTTAAAAAAACAAAAAGAGTTTATCGAGATTCCTCACAACTACCCCCTTGATGTTGCGATATATCAAGGGGGATTTGGTAGTGGGAAAACTTGGTGTGGCTCGTTGCTTGGGATTCTTTTGGCTCATAAGTATGCTGGTTCTCGTGGGCTTGTTGGTGCAAAAGAATATGAACTTGTCAGAAAAACAACACTTGTGACTTATCTTGAGCATCTTGAGCAACTCGGGTATGTCGAGAATCAGGATTATTTTTACAACAAGGTCGATAAAGTTATAAAGTTTAAAAATAATTCAGAGATTCTATTTTCTCAATTAGACGATGCAGAAAGGTTTAAATCATTAAATTTGCATTGGGCAGAAATTGAAGAAGCTTCACAGATAGACGATTCTTCTTTTAAACAGTTGCTAGGTAGGTTAAGAAATACATATCGAAACGAAAGCTGGCATGATTTTCGCTATAGGTTATTTGGACATACAAACCCTCAAGCCAATAAAGACTGGATTTGGCAAAGGTTTGTACAGGATAAAAAACCGAATTATCGGCTCATTATTGCACCGACAACAGACAATACTTTTTTGCCAGAACATTTTGTTGAATCGTTGAAAGAAAATTATGATGAAGATTATTATCGGATTAATGTTTTAGGTGAGTTTGGTGATTATTCTTCCGGTCTTGTTGTGAAAGGGTTTTCTGAAAAAAATCTTATGCATTTCAGGTACAATCCGAATTTGCCATTACATATTACCTGTGACTTTAATGTTGACCCGATGTGTTGGGTATTGGCTTATAAAGATGATGAGAATGTGTATTATTTTGATGAACTTGCGATTGAAAATACAACGACGCAACAGTGTATAGATGAATTTGTTAGGCGATATCCTAATCATAATGCTGATATTATAATAAATGGCGATGCTTCAGGTGATAACAGAACAACTCAGAGTGAGTTTACGAATTATGCAATAATTAGAAATACTCTCAAAAAGCATGGATATAACCCAAAATTTAGACTGCGACCATATAATCCTCCAATACTTTCACGAATACAGGCCTTTAATGCAAGAGTTAAAAATTCTGTCGGTGATGTGCATTTGTTTGTTGATGAAAGAAGATGTAAAAAGTTGCTTTATAATATTTATAATTTATCTTTCAAAGAAGGCTCAAGTATTGTTGATGTTCCTACTTTTTCGCAAATCAAGAGTAATAAGGATTTCAAGTTCTTGGAACACCCTTTTGATGCTGCAAGTTATTTGACCGAATTCTATTGGAAAATAAAGTGATATATTTTTGCTTGACATTAAATCTTGTTTTGTTAAACTAAATAATGTCACTAGCCCCCATCGTCTAGAGGCCTAGGACAACACCCTTTCACGGTGTAGACAGCGATTCGAATTCGCTTGGGGGTACCATTTAATAAGCCACGCATAGCGTGGCTTTTTTAGTGTTTAATTTTCAAATATACATTATTACTGTATTTCAGTTAATATCAGACAAAAAATGCTTATTATATCTATCTTTCAGAGTTGTTTATTTTGCTAGAATTTCTAAAAATTTTGTTTAGTGGCAACAAAAGTGGTAATAAAAAAAGTCACTCAGAAAAATTCTTAAATTTATATAGCCCCCTATAACCCTCTCGTAGTTTAGTTTCGGACTGTTGTAAATAAAAGTCCGAAGTGGTAACGCAGTGGCAACATTAACAATCTTGCCACTGCAAAATGTTAAGATTAAAAATAGTCGTAAAATCTGTCATTGATACTGTTTTAGACAACATTACTTAAAAAACTAAAACTTCACCATCTGCAGGTATCAGTAAATTATCTATATTATTATTGTTTTTAAAATGTTCTAAATCTTTTCTTGTAACGGTTAAATGGCTTACAGTATCCATGTGGCTTGCAATTACGGTTGCATTTTTAGAATTTTTTAAAACTTCTTTTAAATCATCAATGTTCATAATTAAGCGTTCACCATTTAATACACTTGCTGCACAAGCATTGACTATAACTATATCTGGAGAATATTTATTCAAGGCTTCTTTTACTTCTTCGCACCAAATCGTATCCCCTGCAATATAAAGTGTTTTTTCTTGTTTAGCATTGAAAACAATACCCATTGCATCGTAAGGCATTCCAATTGAATCACATAAAGGTTTTAAAATTTCTCGTTTTCCATGTTGAGTATGAGTTTTGTATAAAGTTATATTTCTAAAGCTTGTACCTTGTTCTGCTAAAATTTCAACATCTTTAAAACCTTTTGATAATATAAAGTTTTTATCAAATTCTGATTGAACAAATATTTTAAGATTTTTATCTATTGCATGTTCTGCATATTCGTCCCAATGATCCGGGTGAATATGAGTGATGATAACAGAATCTACATTTACAATTTTATCAATAGAAAAAGGTAATTCTACTCTCGGTTGTCGAATTTCAGAATTAACTGCTGTTTCAAAACCCGCCATATAACCTTTTGGTCCAAGCCAAGGATCTATTAAAAATCTTGTATTGTTGTATTCTATAATTAATGTAGCATTTCTAATTTGAGTAATTTTCATATAATCATCTCCTTTTATGACAATATTAAATTCTTATTTACTTTTTTTCAAGAATGCACTATTTTGTATAATATATACATTAAAGTATAATAGTTACCAAAAGGTTAGTTTGGAGTTTTAAATGAGTAAACAAAGACAAGATGAATACAAATGTCCACTTGAGGTTACAATGGAGATTATTGGAGGGAAATACAAGGGGGTTATAATTGGTCATCTTATTGATAAAACTCTGAGGTACAACGAATTACAAAAATTAATTTCTCACGCAACTCCTAAAATGCTAATACAGCAATTAAAAGAATTGGAAGCAGACGGAATTATTCAAAGAAAATTGTATCCTGTTGTTCCACCTAAAACAGAATATTCATTGACTGAACGTGGAAAGAGATTAATCCCATCTATTATTGAATTAAACAAATGGGGACTTGCTTACTTAAAAGAAATGAATATTCCTTGTAAATATAAAGAAAATAATATAATATTGCGTTAAGATTAATTCAAGATAGCAATTAGGAGAGGATTCTGAAACAACAGAAATATTTTAGTAATAGCTAAAGGTGGAAACAAACTAAAGAGTTTATTGCTATCATTAAGGATAACAAATATGCTTTCTAAAACTGGTAGTTATAG
>USCK01000161.1 GCA_900553205.1 uncultured bacterium
ATATAGATTTTAAGGGGCATTGAGCCCCTTTTTTAATATAGAGATTTGCGTCCGAATTTTTGCACTTTTGTCCCTTTTCTTGCACAAAATTGCGCTAAAAATTGTCACCCTGAACTTGATTCAGGGTCTATCAAGCACGGTTTCTAAACTTCCCCCAGTGCAATAAAGTGCAAAATAGTGCAATTTTATTTTTGCTCACAAATTGATATGTATCGAATTATCTCTGAGATAATATTTTTATTTAATATCATTAAGAAGTCTTTTTATAAATTTTTTATCAAATTTTGCATAAATTATTTCGTTATTAGAAGTTATCACTTGTAATCTTATGAAACGTAATAAAAATTTTTTATATTTATATTTTTGTATTAAGTCTTTTTTTATATTGTCAACAAAATCAGAATATTTGCATAGCACAAAACTTGCAGATTTATATTGTGCTAATTCAAATTCATTATCTTTAAATGAACTTGGATATAATAAATTTTGCATCCAATGAAGTTTATAAAACCTAAAAAGCCAAAAAAAACCTACATAATAAGGGATATAAATAGGGATGATACCTTTATTAGTTAAAGTTAAAGAAATATAATCTTCATCTTCTTTAATTTGATATGTATTAATATCCTTAGGTATCAAAGCTTGTGATATATACAAAACCTTTTATTTTAGGTTTAAGTGATAGTTTTGAAAAGTATAAAGAAGAGACAACTGCTCCAATTGTTCCTATTGCAACTAAAAAGTTAATGACATTTGGATAATCGCTTAAAAATTTTTCAAATTCAATTAATACATTAATCATAAAAGAATTTTATCACAAACACTTGACTTCTGTCTCAAACGGAGTGATGAATGTGTGTGCACAGGCATTACAAGGATTTTGAGACGATGCAAAACCAAATTGATACAATCAAATTCACACCAGAAAAGTCAAAGCAAATTGCACTAGCAAGGCTTGATTTAATTCATAAATGGCTTGAGTTTAGGCGTAAAGCTAACAACAAACTCCAAGCTGATTATGATTTTGTAAATTTGCATAATACTTCAAGTGGTTATCTTTTAGAGATATTAGGAAAAATATCTCGTGGTACACTTCACCGTTGGAAAAATACACTTAATGGAACAGAAGATTATACGAAACTTATTCCACAATATAGGTATGCAAAGGTAGATGAATACCGAACTTGTTTAACAGATGAAGAAATCAAAATATTTATGGGTTTATTACTTCACCCAAATCGACTTTGCATAGGTAAAGCCATAGCACTTACAAAATACAAATTAAAAGAACAAGGGCAATCATATATTCCAGCAGATATTACTTTTAGAGAATATGCTAATTGGTTTAAGAAGAATAATTATGATAAATGGGTTTTAGCAAGAGATGGTGAAAAAGCTCTATCAGATAAAGTTGAACCATATATAAAACGTGATGCAAGTTTGCTTGAAGTTTGGGATATTCTTGTCGCTGATGGTCATAAATTAGCATTTAATGTAATTAATCCGTTTACAGGTAAAGCTTCAAGAGCAACATTAGTTTGTTTTCTTGATTGGGAATCAACAGCATTAGTTGGTTATGAAATTACGTTAGAAGAAAACACCCAATGTATAGCAAGTGCATTAAGAAATTCAATTATTAACCTAAATATAATACCTAAAATTGTTTACCAAGATAATGGTAGAGCATTTAGAGCAAAATATTTTACTGATGATAAAAGGCTTTCAAGGTTTGTATACGAAACTCGGGATAGAAACAGTTTTTGCAAAGCCATACAACGCAAGAGCAAAAGTTATTGAAAGATTTTTTAAAGAATTTCAAGAAGGTTTTGAAAAATTATTCCCAAGTTATGTAGGTTCAGGTATAAACAATAAACCAGCCTATTTAATGAGAAATGAAAAGTTGCACTCCCAATTACATAACGATTTTGTACCAACTTTAGAGGAAACAATAAAAATGATAGAAATGTGGTTGAATTTCAAAAATTCTCAACCTTGTCCTAATGAACCTAATAAAACAAGAGCAGAAGTTTTAGAAAGTAGAAAAAGTCAAAATATAGATATTAATTTACTTGATGATTTAATGCTTGCAACTGAAGTTAAAACAATACAGAGAAATGGAATCAGATTTTTAAACTGTGATTATTTTGATGAAAGACTTTATGGCTTTAAAAGTAAAGTGCTAATTAAATACAATTTATTTGATTTAACAAGCATAAAAGTTTATACGACAAAAGGTGAATATTTATGCATGGCAGAACGTGTAACCGAAACTCACCCAATGGCAAAATTATTAGGTACTGTCGAAGATATGGAAGATTTTAAGCAGAAAATCCAAAAACAAAAACGGCTAAAAAGAAAGACAATAAACAGCCTCAAAGCCTATTTACCACAGGAAGAAATTAAATTAATCAAACATAAAATTGAACAGCCTGTTGTTCAAACCGGGTTCAAAGAGTGTTCAACTATCGTTCAAGGAATGTTTAAAAATAATAGTGAAAAGTATGAGTATTTAATCAAGTACAACCCTGATGATGCTTGGATTACAGAATTTAAAAAGACAAAGGAGTATAAGCTATTGTATGAATAAGACTTTTGTTAAAACGCAAAACGTTAGAAATTTTATCGGACTTATTGAAAATTTGCAAAACAAACCCAAAAACATTCCAAAAATGGCGCTAGTTTATGGCGAGCCAGGGCTAGGCAAATCGCAAACGGCACTTTGGCTAGCATGCAAATATGATGCGATTTATTTAAGGGCTGCGAATCTGATGTCCGTCAGATGGCTTTTAGAGGAATTGGTCAAAGAAATGGAAGAAATTCCAAGCTACTTGAGCTCGAATAATTTTAATATCGTTATCAAAAAGCTCAAAGCCAAGCCACAATTGATTATTATTGATGAAATCGACTATTTGATGAACGATTTTAAGACGATTGAAACCCTGCGAGATATTCACGACAAAACAGAATGCCCGATTGTGTTTGTGGGAATGAGTTTGGTGCATAAAAAGCTCGAGCGCTACAAGCATTTATACGATAGGTTTTCTGAAATTGTGAAGTTTGAAACCTTTGGCGTGACCGATTTAAAGCAGATTTTTGATAGCCTTTCAGAAATTACGTTTACAACTGAAAGCATTGAATACATTCACCCAAAATACAATCGCTTCAGACAAATCGTTCAACTTATTAACCAACTTGAAATCTATGCAAAAGACAATGGAATAACCGAATATACACTAGAAACGATTAGAGGTTTATTATGAACATAGAAAAATTAGCGAAACTATTGCGGGAGTTTACACTTGATGAAATCGAAATGATTGCTAAAGCTAACCTTGAAACGGAGCTTGAACAGCTTTTGAACGTGGGTAAAATAGCGTTTGAACAAGGACACTACAGATATGTTGAAAAAGTAGAAACCATCGACTATGCGATATTTTCAACTGAGGCTTTGAACGACACACCTTTGAATTTTGAAACAGCCGTCAAATTCTTTTTAGAAAAATATGCCAAAACAACTTGCACCAAAAGGACTTACGAGACTTATGAATCGATTTTCAGGATAAATATTCTGTCATTTTTTAGAGGCAAAATAATTCAAGAACTTACAATGGAAGATATAAAAGCATTTTATGTAAAGTGCAAAACTAGGAATTTGGGACATCGACGGCTGAAAAACACGCTGACACAGCTCAACCAATTTTTGAAATATTGTAAGTCGCAAGGCTTGGTCTCAAAATGCTGTAGTTTTCAGGTCAAGGGGCTTAACAAGAAGAACGAATTTAGTATGAACAGAATAATTTTTGAGGATTAAAAATGAGTAAAATGAAATATTATAAACACGCTGAAACCTTGTTTTTGCAAGACAATTTGTCCGTAAATGAGATTTGTAAACACCTAAATGTTTCTCGTCGCACTATTTTTTATTGGAGAAGCAAGTATGAATGGGACAGAAAAAAGGCTGAAAAACTTGCAACAAAAGATAAATTTTCAAAAGAACTGCAAA
>USCK01000162.1 GCA_900553205.1 uncultured bacterium
CTTAGCCTCGATTGTGGCTTCTTTACTGCCAAACGAGGTTAATCTGAAATATCCTTCGCCATTGTTTCCAAATCCTGCTCCGGGGGTTCCGACAACTTGAATATTATTCAACAAATAATCAAAGAACTCCCAAGACTTCATATTATTAGGACATTTCAACCAAATATACGGAGAATTTGAACCTCCTGTGTACCAGATTCCCAACTTATCAAGAGTATCTGTTATAATCTTAGCGTTTTCTTTGTAATAATTTATATTCTCCATAATTTCTTTTTGTCCTTTTTCGGTGAAAATCGCAGCAGCACCTTTTTGAACAATATATGGAACTCCGTTAAATTTTGTAGTTTGGCGTCTTAGCCACATTTTGTTAATCATTGTATCTTCAAAAACAAGCTTTTTAGGAACAACAGTATAACCACATCTTGTACCTGTAAACCCTGCTGTTTTAGAGAAGGAACAAAATTCAATCGCACATTTTTTAGCACCTTCGATTTCAAAAATACTTCTTGGTAGATTATTGTCAGAAATAAAAGCCTCGTATGCTGAATCAAATAAAATGATTGAATTGTTTTCAAGAGCAAAATCTACCCATTTTTTTAGTTGTTCTTTGTTATAACAAGCTCCTGTCGGATTGTTTGGTGAACAAAGATAAATTATATCAGCTTTATCTTTTTCTGTTGGTAGAGGCAAAAAACCGTTGCTTTCGTTTGATTCAAGATACTTAATCTTTCTACCTGCCATAATGTTTGTATCAACATAAACTGGATATACAGGGTCTTGTACAAGAACTGTATTATCAATATCAAACAAGTCCAAAATATTACCCAAATCACTTTTTGCACCGTCACTGATAAAAATTTCGTCAGTATCAAGTGCAACATTTCTTTTTGCATAATATTCTTTTATAGGTGTTTTTAAAAAATCATACCCTTGTTCAGGGCCGTATCCATGGAAGGATTCTTGGATACCCATTTCTAAAGTCGCTCTCTCTATAGCAATAACTACATCTTTACATAATGGCAGAGTTACATCTCCGATACCCAGTTTGATAATGCGTTTATCAGGGTTAGCTTCTGTATAAGCCTTAACTTTATTTGCTATTGTAGAAAACAAATAGCTTGGTTCCAATTTAAGATAGTTTTTGTTGATTTTCATTTTCTTGCCCTCTTGCAAAATATTTTACACAGAATATTATACAATAAAGGCTTTGGATTATTACTTATTTGCTCAATAAAAATGAAGAATTGCCAAGTCCCAACGGGGAAACAAATTTCTCGACAGAGCTTGAGGAAACAATCCAATTAATTTTTCCTGTCGGGTGGTTGATAAAATGTTCTGTAGATACCAAAACTGAAATTCTGCAAGCATCTATCATATTCATATCAGAGATGTCTATTGTCGAGAATTCGCTTTCAGGACTTGACATATACTCCTTTAGAGAGTTGAGAATTTTATTAGGTTCTGAATCTTTCAACTTAATTGTTGAAGGGTTTTGACTTAATAGTTTTAGCATCTGTTTTCCTCTATGTAGTATTTATCGGCAAATTATAAAAATTATTTGATAAGAATTATTAAAGATAATACATTTGTATGACATTTGGTGTATAATACTCTGGTAGAGGGTAAAGCAAGTATTGAGAGGTAAGTATGCCTGTATTGGATATGAATAAATTGGCAAGTGAAGTTTTTGATATTGAAGCAAAAGCTATTCTAAAGCTCAAAGATTCTTTGGGTATAGAATTTGATAAAGCTATTGATATTTTATACAACACTAAAGGTAAAGTTATTATTACAGGCATGGGCAAATCAGGGCTTATCGGCAAAAAAATCGCTGCAACCTTGACCTCTACAGGTACACCTTCATACTTTTTGCACCCTGCAGAAAGCACTCATGGGGATTCAGGTATCATAACCAGAGATGATGTCGTAATTGCTATTTCAAATAGTGGTGAAACTCAAGAGTTGTTAAACCTTTTACCTTTGATTAAAAGATTTGGAGTTCAAATAATTTCTATGACAGGTAATATGGAGTCAACTTTGGCAAAAGCAGGAAATGTTGTTTTGAATATTGCAGTAGAAAAAGAGGCTTGTCCTTTAGGCAAAGCGCCTACAGCAAGCACAACTGCAACACTGGCAATGGGTGATGCTCTTGCAGTATGTTTATTGAAAAAACGAGGGTTTACAGAAGAAGATTTCTTGATTTATCACCCTGGAGGAGCGTTAGGAAAGGGTATCAAGTTCCATGTAGAAGATTTGATGCTAAAAGAAAACTTGCCTATTGCTGATGAAAATATGCTGTTTACGGATTTGATAAAACTAATCTCTGAGCATAAACTCGGTATGGCAATAATTACAGATGATGCAGGGCGATTGTCGGGGATTTTAACAGATGGTGATATCAGACGTGTTGTTGTAAAATACAGTTCTGATATTACACATTTAAAAGCAAAAGAAGTTATGACGATTAATCCTAAAACTGTTGCTCAAAATGATTTTGCTGCAAGTGCGCTACACCTAATGGAGAAATATTCTATCACTGCTTTGGCTGTTGTAGATGATGATAATAAACCTCTTGGTGTTGTTCATATTCACGATTTGTTAAAAGCAGGAGTTGTTTAATTATGGATTTATCAAAAATAAAAGTTTTGGCATTAGATGTTGACGGAGTTTTAACAGACGGCAGTCTGACTTTTTCTCAAAATGGCGAGGAATTTAAAACCTTTAATGCTAAAGACGGTCAAGGTATTGTTTGTTTAAACAAGGCAGGCTTTATCACTGTTATTATTACTGCTCGTAAAAACGGTACAGTTGAACACAGGGCAAAAAACTTGGGTATAAAAGAATTACATCAAGGGGTAAAATTCAAGCTTCCGGTATTAGAACAAATCTTGGAAAAATACAACTTAACTTTTGATAATGTTGCGTACATGGGTGATGATTTGCCTGATATTTGTATCCTTGAAAAAGTTGGTTTGTCCTGTTGTCCAAATGATGCAGTACAAGAAGTTCAAAAAATCTGCAAGTTCAAATCAAAATACAATGGTGGTAGAGGTGCCGTAAGGGAAGTTTGTGGTGCTATTTTAAGAGGGCACAACATAGAGCCTCTTGATATAATAAGAAAATCGCAACAAGAAGCTTTAAAACAAGGTTAATTGTTTTTCAAAATGTTTTTTTAAAAAAGATTTTCTGTGGTATTTTGTTAAACCAAATTTGTCTATAGCATCAAGGTGTTGTTTTGTTAGATAGCCGGCATTTTGTTTCCAGTTATATTGTGGAAATTCTTCATCAAGCTTTTGCATATATCTATCACGAGTTACTTTTGCTAATATGCTCGCAGCAGCTATCGAGGCAGATTTGCTATCACCTTTTATAATAAATTTTTGAGGATATGTAAAATCTCTTATTAGTTTGTTTCCATCAACCAATACAAGCAAATTTTCTTTTTTTATTTCTTTAATAACACTTTCGCAAGCAAGTTTCATAGCTTTGAGTGAGCAAGCTAAAATATTATATTTTTCGATATCTGCGACTTCAACGCATATTGTTTTATTTATTGTTTCATTTAGTACAAAATCGTAAAGATATTCTCTTTTTTTAGCTGAAAGTTTTTTAGAATCATTAAGTATAGATAATTCGTCTAGTATTTTATTGTTGATTTTTGGAAAATATACGGCACTAGCAAATACACCACCTGCTGCAGGCCCTCTCCCTGCTTCATCAGTACCGATGATTGTGGTGTCGAAAGTTGTATCAAATTCAAATAATGATTCAGAAATTCCCATAAATAAAGTCTAGCACAAAAGCGTTATTCATAGCCGTAGGCGAAGAATCTCTTTCGAGAAGTGAATAGGTAAATAAGTTATTAAGTAACTAAGAATCAGTATTGACAGATTCTGTATCAAGTACGGAATGTCAGAATTATATATTACTTTTCTCGTCACTCTCAACTTGATTCAGCGAATTTCTGTAATAACTATATTCCAGTCA
>USCK01000163.1 GCA_900553205.1 uncultured bacterium
GGAAGAAATTCAAGAAGCATCTTGCCAATGTTGCTTTTTAATCTTCAATGTGGAATAGACCCTGAAATAAATTCAGGGTGATTTTTAACTTAATTCTTATTCACTTCTAAAAAGAAATTCGTCGGACATTGTCCTCTAAATACCCAACGAATATTCTTTTCAAAATTTCCCTTTTATACTTGATTTTCTGAAATAATAATTAATATATAATTATATTGATATGAAGAAAATATTATTAATAATTTTTATAGTCATATTGGGTCTTTTTCAATCAGTTTCTGCAGAACCTGATTTGAGGGATTATAACGGCGTAGAGTTGCCTTCAGGAACTTTTATCCCTGTTATTTCTATGCAAGAGTTCTCAACACTTGCATCTGACGAAAAAACTCCTCTGCATTTTATCTCGACAAATGATATCTATTTGTTTGAATCAAATGTTATTCCAAAAGGGACAATGTTTTTCGGTCGTATAGAAAAGAAGAACGAGCCTATTGTCGGAACAAATGCCTCTATGGTTGTCAGAATAACAAAACTTCGTTTTGAGGACGGCTACGAAAACCCTATTCTTGCATATATTTATACAAGCAACGGTTGCTTAATCGGTGGGGAAATGACTGCACCCGAAAAATATGACACAACCCCACATTATCATAAAGGTATTGCAAGACATTATTTAGGTGTTCTACAATGGACCCCTGGCCCAACTCGCAAAATGGGTGAACATGTTACAATAGCATCAGGTGCTCAGCTCTTGCTAGTGCTAAAGGGTCCGGCTTATATTACGCATACTTTAAGTGATTGACTTTATTTAGATTAAGGCTACAATATAATAAGAAAAAGGAGGAGAGTAATATGAAAAAACAATTAAGTGTTTTACTTGTAGCATCGTTTTTTACTATGACAACCGGCTTTGCCGCACCAAATTATAAATATAATGGTGGCGCAAAAAACCCTGTTTATCAACAAAATTATTACCCTGCTCCAATTAATCCGACAGCATATAACAGCACTCTAAAAGGTCGTGTTGTTACTGTTCCGTCAGGTCAAAAAATGACAGCTTATGTTTCAACTCCTATAAGCTCTGCTTATACATCAGTTGGACAAACTGTTCAGATTTCGTTGGGTTCTGATTTTTGTTACAACGGAAATATGATAGCACCTGCAGGAAGTGCCGTATATGGCACAGTTATTGAATCAAGCAAAGCTAAACATGGCAGTATGAATGGCAAACTTTGTATAAGATTCAATCAAATTGTTACACCTTACGGGTTGCAGATTCCTATTTCTGCAATAATCAAAACTTCGGATAATTCAGGTGTGCTTGTTGGTGGTACAAAAGCTGATGTCGCAAAAGATTATGCAAAAGATACGGTCAGTGGAGCCGCACTTGGTGCTGTTTCAGGGCTTGTGTTCGGCGCATTGGCAGGTGGAAATGTTGGGCGAGGTGCTGCGTTAGGAACTGCAGTCGGTGCAGGTGGTGGCTTGTTAAAATCAGGGTTTGACAAAGGTAATGATGTAGAAATACCTTCAGGTGCATCATTAGAATTGGTTTTGACACAACCTGTAACTGTAACACCTTCATCTTATGATTATGAAAATTAGTTACAAAGATTAACTCAAGTGGAGGATATTCTTAAATCATATTTTTTATAAAATTGATAAAAAGAAAAGAAATTAAATATGGCATTATTAGGAAACAGATACAACTTTATAGATGACGAAGAAGATAAAGATGAGGAAGTTTATACACTTCCTGCCGTTGTCAGAAAAAGTGATGAGGGGATAAATTTTAAAAACTCTTTAGTTATGTCAACTGTACTTCACCCTGTAACAGTTGCATTGATTTGGTTGTTTATATTTATCTTGAGTGTTTTGGGTATCAATTTCTTAATCTTCAACAAGCCTGATATGAATCACAAGAAAGATATTGAGTTTGTTCTTGTTGACCACGAGGCTATGCCACGCAACCCACATACAAAGAATAGAGCAGATATGAATTCTCGTTCAGGTGGCAAAAATAACCCTAAAAAACCTGTTTCAATGCCTTCTGCAAGCAAATCAAAACCTTCATCTTCTGTAAGTTCTTTGCAAAAAATGATTCAAAAACAACAAAAACAAATACAAAGAGAACAAAAACAGGTTATAAAACAACAACATGTTCAGCAACAACGTGCAGCTCAAAGACCTGCACCAAGAAAGCAACAGGCAAGTCAGGCTCCAAGACCTTCAACTCAAAGACCTGCACCACCTACAGTTGCTCCTAGTGCAAGACCTGTTTCTGCACCTCCAAAAGTTGCATTAAAACCAAGATCACCATTTGCAGTACCTGTACCATCAGGTTTGCCTGCAGGTAAATCCTTATCAACAGGGCCTGTCGGTGGAACTGCATCTCATACGGGTTCTAAATCATCAGGTGGCTACGCATCAGGTGGTGGTAGTCGTGCAGGCAGATATGCACCTGCTCCGTCCTTAGCACCTTCAAGAAGTGGTGGCTACGGTGGTGGTCAACTCGCAAGAGGTGGCGGAGGTACCGGTGGAAATGTCGGAAACCCTGGTGGGGGTGGTGGCAGACCTGGTATTGATGCCGTAAGGGAACCTGATTTTGGACCTTATATGAGAGAATTGCAGCGCAGAATCAAACTTAACTGGAATCCTCCAAAAGGAAACGAAAGCAAACGAGTAGTTCTATTATTTAAGATTGCAAAAAGTGGTAGAATGTTATCATGCAGAGTTCTAAAATCATCAGGCTTGCCTGCAGCTGATCAAGCAGCATTGAGAGCCGTAGGATTGACTGCACCGTTCAGACCGTTACCGGTAGAATTCAAGGGACAAAGCATAGATATCCAATTTACATTTGACTACAATGTATTTGGAGCAAGATATTAATTAAAATAAAAATTAAAATATAGAAAGAGGATAAAATTATGGATTTATTATTACATTCAATTCAAATGGACTGGCCGGTATTGTTACCAATTCTAATTTGTTCAATATTGGTTTTAGCAGCAGCTATCAACAGAATTTCTTTTTACAACAAGAACAAACGTGATGTTGTTCAGTTTATTCCAAAATTGCAAAAAGAATTAGCAAAAAACAATTTGGTAGGCGCTCAAAACTTGGCTATCCAATGTGGTGGTGTTATCGGTGAAGTAACAGAAGAAGCTGTAAGAATTTTTTCTGAACAAAAACATGGTTTTTCTCGTTCATTCGATATCGCTGCAAATCTTGCCTCAAGAAAATTGGAAAACCATTTAACAATTTTGGGTACAATCGGTGGTGTAGCACCGTTCTTAGGTTTGTTTGGTACTGTTGTAAGAATCTTATATACCTTCCAAGATTTGGCTACTCAAGGTAATCAGTCTGCAGCAGTTGCAATGGGTATCGGTTCTGCATTGATTGCTACAGCCTTCGGTCTTGGTGTTGCGATTGTTGCAGTTGTATGCTTCAACTCTTTCCAAGCAATCGTAAAACGATTTGAAGATGATTTCCAATTAATCAAATTATTATTCTTAAGCTTTGTTGATTCAGAAGATGAAACATCAACAGGCAAATCTCAAAGTATAGCATTATAATCATAGGAATATAGTACAATGGCTATAAAAAGCGGCAAAAATGCCATGTTTACAGAAATAAATATTACACCTTTAACGGATATCTTTTTGGTACTGCTAATTATAATGATGGTTGTTGCACCGACTTTTCAGTCTGTCGATAATTCAATCAGTGTACCTGAGATAAACAGTGGTGTTGCCATTGAACAAAAAAATGCTACAGTTTCTGTTACACAAAACGGTACAATGTATTTGAATGATAAACGAGTAAATCCAGATAATTTAGCATCAGCTTTGATAGAATTGAAACCGACTTTAGAGAAAAAAGAGGTTGTTGTGAAAGCTGATGAAAAGGTTAAGAGTGCAGAAATTATGAAGATAATGAATGCTGCTCAAGAGGCTGAATATAAAAAACTGATTGTG
>USCK01000164.1 GCA_900553205.1 uncultured bacterium
CAGTCGCTCTTTCGACAGTGTCTTGTGAAAAACGAGGGGCAATACATCAAGTTTCAGATAAAGTAAAATATCCTATCATTGAACGTGTAGATTCTTTCGCAAAGAGTTCTTTAAACAAGGCTGACACGACTGATTTAGAAAAATTTGCAGTTGATACATTGGAAATCACTAATAAAAATATGAATAATAAAAACAAGTTAATAAACTTGTTAAATCGAAAAGCGAACCAAGCAAACCCTGATGTGAATATGGGGCCACGCGTGGAATATGGATATGGGTTAAGGATGAACGGCAAAATGGGCTATGGTATAGTTTTAAAACAGCACTATGAACCTGCTTTTGAGCCTTCTAGCGTTGTTGGCACTATGCAAAACAAGGTTTATGCGAACAAAAAAGGCGATAGATTCTTTGTACCGATAAACTGCTACGGCAAACCCAACCCCGAAGTAATGGAGTAGGTGTGAGATTTTTGGGGATTAAGTTCCACTCTTGACCTGTAATATTTTTAACTCACCATTACTGATTTGACGCATTTTTTCATCTAAATCAAGCAAAATTACAAAAACTCTTAAACAAGATTTGTATGGACTTTAGAATAATTATATAATGACTATCTTCAATAAAACTTTACCCATAGTTCCATTTGTGCTAGGATTTTCTCATAAATAGTTTATATGAGGTAATTACATTATGAAAATGTCAAAACTTTTTGTTCAAACACTTAGAGAATTTCCTTCTGATGCAGAAGTTGTTTCTCACAAATTCCTTGTTAAAGCAGGGTATATAAGAAAACTTACATCAGGGGTGTACAATTATTTGCCACTTATGTGGAGAGTGCTTAAAAAAGTTGAGAACATTGTAAGAGAAGAAATGGACGCTGCAGGTGCGCAAGAGCTTCTTATGCCATTCGTTCAACCAAAAGAACTTTGGGAAGAATCAGGTCGTTGGGAAGTTTACGGACGAGAACTTATGCGTCTAAAAGATAGACACGACAGAGAAATGTGTCTTGGACCAACTCACGAAGAAATCATCACTGCGATAGGTCGTGACGGACTTAAATCATATAAACAATTACCTGTAAACTTATACCAAATTCAATCAAAATTCAGAGATGAAGTTCGTCCTCGTTTTGGTTTACTCAGAGGTCGTGAGTTTATTATGAAAGATGCTTACAGCTTTGACACAACTCAAGAAGGACTTGAAAAAGAATATGAAAATATGGCTAGAGCATACAAAAGAATTTTTGACAGATGTGGACTTCCTACAAAAATGGTTCAATCTGACAGTGGTGCAATAGGTGGAAGCGTAAGCCACGAATTTATGGTTATCACAGACACTGATGCAGGGGAAAATGATGTATTCTATTGTGACGATTGCGATTATTCAGCAAACTCAAACCACGCAATATCAAAACTTCCTGAAGCAAAAACTGACGGAGCTGAATTTGGTTTGACAGAATGTAAAGTGGTTGATACTCCAAACACTCGTACAATAGAAGATTTATGCGAATTCTTAAAAGTTCCTTCAACTCTAATCTGCAAATGCTTAGTTTATATTGCAGACAAAGAACCTGTTTTAGCACTTATCAGAGGTGACAAGCAAGTTGAAGAAACAAAACTTATGAACGCTGTTCAGGCTATTGATATAAGAATTGCAACTGCAGAAGAAATTGAAGAACTTATGGCTAAAAACGGTTTCGCTGCTAAGGCCGGATTTATCGGCCCTAAAGGCATAAAAGGAGTTAAAATAATTGCAGATAACACAATTAAAGAACTTAAAAACTTTGTTGTTGGTATCAATGAAAATGATAAGCACAGAGTAGGTGCAAACTTAGAATCTGAATTAGGCGAAATTGAATATACAGATATCAGATTGGTTGAAGCAGGCGAGCTTTGTCCTGAATGTGGCAAACCTCTAAAAGTTACAAGAGGTATTGAAGTCGGAAACATTTTCCAACTTGGAACAAAATACTCTAAACCAATGAACGCTGTATATATGGATATTGACGGAAAACCAAAACCTTATATTATGGGTTGCTACGGTATCGGTATCTCAAGAACTGCAGCAGCTGCAGTTGAAGCTCATTACGATGACTGGGGCATCAAATGGCCTATCTCTATTGCACCTTATCACGCAATCGTTGTTCCTGTAAGTACAAAAGATGAACTTCAAATGAAGGTTGCAACTGATATTTACAACCAATTACAATCTGCAGGTATTGAAGTTGTAATTGATGATAGAGATGAACGTCCAGGGGTAAAATTCAAAGATGCAGATTTAATAGGATTCCCATTCCGTATAACTGTTGGTAAATCAATTCAAAACGGTAATGTTGAGTTTGTAGTAAGAGAAACAGGTTCAAAAGAAGAAATGGTACCTGAAAAAGCTGTTCAAACAGTTGTTGAAGCTGTAAAGACTGCTCTTGCAAAATAGTTTATAAAGTTAATAAGTTATTAAGTAAATAAGAAATGGTATCTATTAATTAAAAGTCTTATTTACTTATTTACCTAACTCTTAATCTTTATAAACCGGATTTGCTCTTTTGTCCTTTTTCAATAATCTTATTCAAAGGTAAAGCATACACAGGGAAGTCGCATCGTTCTTTTGCGACACCTTTAATTATTTTTTCATCTTCTATTGATTTGAATCCCTGTTTTTCATAAAAAGGAACAGATTCTGTATATGCTACAAGAAATGTATCATCAAACTTCTCTTTGTTACTATCTACGACACTGTCTATCATTTGTTTTCCGAGATGATTATTTCTGAAATCCTTATCTACAGCAAGTGAATCAATATAAAGAGTTTTATCGTTTTTCAAATCTTCTGACAGATTTAAAGGTTCTGTTATTATCCCTGCACGGATTTTATTCTTGGAATCTTTACCTATCAAAACCGTTGTATCAGGATTATCAAAAGATTTTTTATAAGATGCCACCATTTCTTTGTTCAAGTATTCTTTATAAATCTTTTTGTTATATGCAGGGTCATCTTTTCTGCACAATTTCCAGAACGGGTGTGAAGATTGATGCGCAAAATTGTCCAAAAAGAAGGTTGCAATATCTTGTACAGAGCTTTCTTTTGTCTTTATAAATTTGTCACGTACAAATGTCACCACACGCTTTAGCAAACTCTTCTCCGATTTCTTGGTGTAGTCTATTTCTTTAAATGTAATAATATCATTTCGTGTTTGAACAGTGAACGGTTTAACAGGACAATTCCTCGATGTAAAACCGACATAGCCTCTCGTCTCTATATCCATATCTGCATGAAAACCCCTAAAAAATAATTTTGCTATTTTTGTAAACAAATGTAAACAAAATAAAAAATAAAAAGCAATTTTTCATCTTGTATATACTTTATATATACATAAGAAATAAACAATTAGGAAATAGGAGAAATATACTATGGGCATCGATTTCAATGGCGTAAACGGAAACACACCTGTATTTGGCAACAACATTGGTTCTACTAAAGGAAATGAAAAAACTTATGACTTTGGTTTTGGAAGCAAAGAAGTAGATTCAACTGTTGGTTTAGATAACGCAAAATTTTCAACAAAACCAGCGTTTACTTCTTTTGATTTAGACCAAATGTACGCAATGGCAGGAATTTCTAAACCTGAATCAGTAAAACCTTTAGAAAATACAATGGGATTTTTAGCTGAAGGCGCTGAATATGGTGTTGAATATTCAGAAGAAGATATGAATTTGGCAAGATTTATGTTTGAAAATTTGAAAGCTTAATATATCTTTCATTCTTTCCCAAAACAAAAATTTAATGACAATATTTGATAACGCCATGTCTTGTATTGTCATCGCCCGTGGGAAATTAGGGAAAGATTGTAAGATAAGGTTTTTAACGGCAGTTCATCTGCCGTTTTTTATTGTCTTTGAGTAAAATAAAGTCATTACTTGGCATG
>USCK01000165.1 GCA_900553205.1 uncultured bacterium
GAACAAAACATTAAAAACGACTTTAATGTTAACAGGAGCTGCACTCTCTACCTATGGTACTTGGGCTTTTGCAAGACCCTATGTTCTAAAAGATGCTGTACCTACAGTTGATTTACAAAAAAATAAATAGAGTTTACATCTCAGCTGGTAAATAAGCTTGAGAATATGAATAATCTTCTCTAAAACCTACCGTACGATACATTCTTAACGCACCAAAGTTATCTGTTTCTGTTGTAACATTTACTTCTGAGAATTGGCGTTTGCCTGCTTTCATACTATTTAAGATTGAGTTCATGACTCGTTGAAGCATCAAAACAGAAAGTCCTGTTCCTCTATGTTGTTCCAATACTCCAACCAAAGGAATGTTTGCAATTTTTCCACCGGTAACATTTGCAAAAGCAAACCCTACAGGCTCTCCGTCACATAACAAAACAGTAGTCGCTTCCGGCAAAAACTCGCCATAAATACTGTTTACGACTTTATCGATTATATCTCTTGTCCCATCTAAAGTTGTAAATCTTGTATCAAACAACGCATCAGATGTATGTTGGAAGGTTGAATGTATTACATTTACGGCACTTTCTAAATATTTACTGTTCCATTGTACAAGTTGATATCTGGAATCCATCTCAGGAGTTTCCATATTCTCTAATATCATTGAAGATAAAGAATCGTTCATTAAGAATCTTAGTACAATTAAGCCGATTAACTTAAATCCAAAATGCGTAATGTCAGGAGTATATTCCCCTTGAGAGCCTAACATCGGATAACAAACAACAGAATTTTTACGGGCTTCTTTTGTTTGCTCCATAAAGAATTCCATAAGTTTGTTTCTTTTGTTTACCAAATCTTCATCACCCAAACAGTGAATAACATTTAATTCTACAGATTCAGATATCGCAGTAGAATAAACCAAAAACGCTGTTGGTATAAGATTTTCTAAAAGAACGGCACAATGCAACAAACCTTTTGCAACAGCATTTATAAATTCATCATAAGTTAAAGGTTGTAGTTCAAAATGATAATCACTGATTGCATGTGCAATAAAATCAGTATATAAACCTTTGAACAATTTATATTTGTCTTGTTGTAAAAACTCTACTTGGTACATTGTATCTTGCATAACTACTTTCCTTTACAGCATATGATGCATTTTTTCTTTCTTCGTTGTCAAATATCGTTTGTTATATTCGTTTACTTCTGTCTTTATATTAACAACATCATGTATAGTAAGTCCATACCCTTTTAAACCGATTATCTTCTTCGGATTATTTGTTAGAAGTTTGAAATTATTAAAACCTAAATCTCTGATAATTTGTGCGCCTACACCATAATCTCTCAAATCTTCAGGGAAACCCAGTGACAAATTGGCATCTATAGTATCTTGCCCTTTATCTTGCAGAGCGTAAGCCTTTATTTTATTTACCAAACCTATTCCACGACCTTCATGGTTACGCATATAAACAACAGCCCCACGACCATATTCCTCTATCATTTCCAAAGCTTTATGCAGTTGTGCATTACAGTCACAACGCAAGCTATGAAGAACATCGCCAGTAAAACATTCACTGTGAACTCGTATCAACGGAATCTTATCAGAGCCGTCATCTTTTACAACGGCAACATGTTCATCACCGGTTAATAAGTTTGTATAACCATATATTTGAAAATGTCCGAAAGCTGTAGGCAAATCAGCAACAGCAGAGCGTTCAATAAGTTTTTCGGTTTCTAATCTGTAAGCTATTAAATCTGCAACAGAGATAAATTTGATATTATGTTTATCAGCAAAAACCCTTAACTCATCTCTGCGAGCCATGTGACCGTCACCTGTCATAATCTCGCACATCGCACCTGCAGGAATATGTCCTGAGAGTCTTGCCAAATCAACAACTGCTTCTGTATGTCCTATACGCTCTAAGACTCCACCTCTACGAGCTACACAAGGGAACAAATGCCCAGGACGGCGCAAATCAGAAGGTTGAGCGTCAGGAGCAAGCGCAACCTCTATTGTTTTGGCTCTGTCATAAGCTGAAATACCTGTAGTAACTCCGTATTTTTCCGAAGCATCAATAGACAATGTGAATGCAGTTTTCATTCTCTCAGTATTTTGCTCTACCATTTGTGGTAAATCAAGCTTCTCTGCAATTTCAGGCGCAATAGCCAAGCATATAAGACCTCTGGCCTCCTGTGCCATAAAATTAATAATCTCAGGTGTAACCATTTGACCTGAACAAATTAAATCGCCTTCATTTTCTCTGTCTTCATCATCAGCGACGATTATAGGTTTACCGTTTTTGTAATCTTCTATAGCTTCTTTTATATTATCAAACTTGAAATCTGTCATTATACAAACCCATTTGCCTTCAAAAAATCTTCAGTTATATTGCTTTTATTATCGTTCATTAATAAATTTTTTTCAACATACTTTGCCAAAATATCAAACTCTACATTTACTGAATCACCTGTTTTGTAAGCCAACATGTTGGTATTCTCAAAAGTATGAGGTATTACAGCAACAGAAACTCTATCATCTGTGCACGCAGCAATAGTTAAACTTATACCGTCTATTGCTATTGAACCTTTTTTGACGAAATATTTTGCATACTCTTTTGTCGGAAGTTTTACTGTTAAATCATAAAAACTGTTATTACGTCTGATATTTTCTACAACACCTACACAATCTACATGTCCTGACATTATATGCCCTCCGAAACGAGATGCCAAACTCATAGCTCGTTCCAAATTAACTTTATCATTAGCTTGCAAGTTGAATAATTTTGTTACTTTTCTTGTTTCATAAGAAACATCTGCAAGGTAACCTGTAGAATCGTATTGTGTCACTGTCAAACAAACTCCGTCAACAGCAATACTGTCACCAATATTTATATCCTCTAGGATTTTATCACACAATACAAATATAGAATCTTCACTAATATATTTTATCAGTCCAATTTCTTCTACAATCCCTGTAAACATACAAGTATTATACCATAAGATACAAGAATAGTGAATGAATAATATCCGGATAATTCATTCACTATTCACAAGAGTTTGTGTTTCTATCTCCCAAAATCTCTAACTAACTTGCTCTGTCATCAAAATCTTTGCCTCCAACAATTCTCAAGTGACGGTTTGCGCCTTCACCTACTGAACGGCTTTCCAGATTATGTTGTTCAACAAGTTCATGTTGTAACTTTCGTATTTGTTGATTTTGAGGATTTAATTCTATATTCTTTGCCCCTGCAAGAATTTTATTAATAGCGATTTTTGCTTCATCTAACGCTCTTTCTGCATCATCATAGTATCCATGAAGCACTTCTGAAGCATCTTGGATATCCAAAGCCTCTTTCAAGACTTTTTGAATTTGTGCCATAGAATTTGTCTTGATATAGAAGATTTGAATT
Source organism: uncultured bacterium (assembly GCA_900553205.1). Classification (GTDB taxonomy): domain Bacteria; phylum Cyanobacteriota; class Vampirovibrionia; order Gastranaerophilales; family Gastranaerophilaceae; genus UMGS1585. Next base: position 3,405 of record USCK01000165.1, read on the forward strand.
CTATAATCATTTGCAATACTCAAAACTTTTGCACCACCCTTGGCAAAGTTCTTATGAGCTATTACAATATCTGCATCTTCAACATTTCTCGTCAATTCTGCATTCAAATCTAATCTTTCGATAACCTTTTCTACAATACTTCTTGATACTGCATAAAGATATATTTTCTTCATTGGTTTGACCGATTCTACATAATCTTGACGAGAGAAGGAGAACTTCAAACTATCATCAGCGTGCGGCACGATTTTTTGTTCCAAGTTAGAAATTTGTTGAACAAGATTTTGTTTAGGCTCTTCAACCTTGTTGTTTTGGATTTCCTGACTATAATCTTTATCAACTTTTCTAATCTCAGGTCTGATTGGCCAACCTCTCAATATATAATCAACAGCTTCTGCTGCGTTTTTATATACAGCAAGAGTGTTTCTGTCAATAATTTCTATTACGATATCAAATGTAGGTTGTTTTTCACGCTCTAAAACCGTTTTTTGAGAAGCTCTGCGTTTCGCT
>USCK01000166.1 GCA_900553205.1 uncultured bacterium
GAGCACAAGTTTCCGAAACTGGCTACCGTAATCAACGGCATTGACATGAGTAAACGAAAGAATAGCTATGGATATGGCTATGGAAAGAAGTATGGTTACGGAAAAGGCTATGGTTATGGTTATGGCTATGGGTACGGGTACGAAGCAGAAAAGAAAAAGAAATAAATCTAAAAAACAAATTCACAGAGAGAATATATATTTTAATTCTCTCTGTTTATTTATACAAGAACTTGAACCATGAACAAAACAACTGAAAATAATAAGCGAATAGCCAAAAATGTATTGCTATTATATTTCCGGATGATGTTTATGATGATAGTTAGTCTCTATACATCTCGCGTAGTCCTAAACACCTTAGGTGTAGAAGACTTTGGAATCTACAATGTGGTAGGCGGTGTGGTTGCAATGTTTGGATTCTTAAACTCCGCAATGAGTTCTAGCACCCAACGTTATATCACATTCGAATTAGGTAGAAACAATTTTGAGCAACTGAAAAAAGTATTTAATACAAGCCTTTCTATACATGCTTTAATTTCAATTATCATTTTTATCTTAGCAGAAACTATAGGATTATGGTTTTTCTATTACAAGATGACAATTCCAGCAGAACGTATGGAAGCAGCTTTATGGGTCTATCAAGGAGCTATAGCTTCTACCATCGTACTAATCATGAGTGTACCATATAATGCAACAATTATTGCGCATGAAAAAATGAGTGCATTTGCATACATCTCTGTATTAGAAGTTATACTAAAACTACTGATAGTCTACCTTTTATTAATTGTAAGCTTTGACAAGCTAAAACTTTATGCAGTTTTAATGTTCTGCATACAACTTATTATTCGAGGCATTTACGGAAATTATTGTAAAAAGCATTTTCTTGAAACTAAAATTCAACGGGTAAAAGATTGGAAGCTCTTCAAAGAGATGCTTGGATTTGCTGGATGGAATTTGTGGGGATACTGTGCCTCCATTGCTTTTTCACAAGGGGTTAATATTCTATTAAACATATTTTTTGGCCCTATAATTAACGCAGCACGTGGGGTTGCAGTCCAAGTACAAAATGCCGTAAACCAGTTTTCATTTAACTTTCAAACGGCATTAAATCCACAAATAACCAAATCATATGCAATGGGGAATCTGAGTTATATGCATAGTCTAATATTTAGGAGTTCTAAACTAACCTTCTTATTACTTCTCGTATTATCTCTTCCCATCCAGTTGGAAACTGAAACAATATTAGGAATTTGGTTAAAGAACGTACCTGAGCACACAGCTAATTTTTTACGAATTATTCTTTGCGTTACTATAATAGATGCAACAGCTAACCCATTAATGATTTCAGCTTCTGCAACTGGTAAAGTCAAGTTCTATCAATCAATTATTGGAGGCACTCTATTAACAATCCTTCCTGTGTCTTATATTGTTCTTAAATTGGGAGGAAAGCCAGAATCGGTTTTTATAGTACATCTCACGATTTGCATAATTGCATTTACCATACGACTATTTATCATCAAACCAATGATTCAATTAAGTCTTAAACTATATTTGAAGGAAGTAATATTGAAATGTTTCACTGTAACAATTATTTCTTTAATCTTCTCCATCACAGCTAAACATTTCATGGATGACTCATTTATTAGTTTTCTGGGAACTTGTATAATAAGTATATTGAGTGTTCTAGTATCAGCCTATTATTTTGGTTTTAACAAGGAAGAAAGACAATTTGTTAATAAAAAAATTATAGCATTTATAAATAAAATTAAAGGATGATTTCGATTAAAGAACCGAAAGATTGTTGTGGATGCAACGCATGTGCCCAACGATGTCCCAAACACTGCATAGTATTACAAGAAGATTTTGAAGGCTTCTTATACCCTAAAGTAAATACTGATTTATGTATAGATTGTGGATTGTGTGAAAAAGTATGTCCAGTTATAAATCAAGAAAAGAGGCAAGAGCCGTTAGATGTATATGCCGCTATTAATCTTAATGAAATAATCAGATGTGAAAGTTCTTCAGGAGGAATCTTCACACTGCTTGCAGAACAAATAATCCAAGAGCATGGTGTAGTTTTTGGAGCTTGTTTTGACGAGAATTGGGAAGTAAAGCACACTTATACTGAAACGATAGAAGGAATCTCTGCTTTTAGAGGATCTAAATACACACAAAGTCGAATAGAAGACAGCTATCAAAAAGCTGAAAAATTACTAAAAGATGGCAAAAAAGTCTTGTTTTCAGGTACGCCTTGTCAGATTGCCGGACTAAAAAAATTTCTTAAAAAAAATTATGAAAATCTACTAAGTGTTGATTTTATTTGTCACGGTGTCCCAAGCCCCAAAATATGGCGTATGTATTTAAATGAGATGTATAGAAATCTAACTAAAGACAAAAGTAAAAAATCAACTCTTCCCGATTTACCAGATAGTAAGAAAAATATAGAAACAATCAGTTTCAGACATAAAGCTTTAGGATGGAAGGAGTTTTCTTTTTCTATAAAATATCATACTCAAAGTGAATGTAAGGAATTTATTGAATCATTTAAGAAAAATATGTTCATGAAAGCATTTCTATCGGATATGATTCTGCGCCCTTCTTGTTATCATTGCTCTGCTAAAAACGGGAAATCACAAAGTGATATTACAATAGCAGACTTTTGGCATATTCATCGTGTCTTAAAAAATTTTGATGACGACAAAGGAACTAGTTTGGTTTTTATCAACGACTCAAAAGGACAAAGATTTTTCAATCTAATAATAGACAAAATAAAATACAAAAAAGTAAAATATAGCGATGTAAAACCTCTTTCAAAAGGCTTACAAGAAGTACTTATAGAGCATAAAAACAGAAAACTATTCTTTAGTCAGATTGACAAAAATAGTTCAATCATAAAATTAATAGAACAGGCAACGAGACCAACTTTTACAGAAAGATTTTTCAGTATAAAAAGGAAAATTGCCTGCAAAGTAAAAAAAATATTAAATAGAAAGTCGGCCTCATGAACACTTCAGCACAAAGCTACATACATAAATTAATAACAAAATAGAATATCCACATTAAGCTTCAGCATAATATCATTTTAAAAATACTAAAATTAAAAATGCAATACTTAAATTAATTTCATAAAAACAAGATACAATGAAAATAGGATTGCTTTCATATCATAAAAATTATAACTACGGATGGAACTTACAATGTTATGCATTAATGACTGTTTTAAAATCAATGGGACACGATGTTGTATTGATTGATAAAAGAAAATTTCGCAATCCTACATTGGGATATAGCATCAAACGTGTAGCAAAAACGATATATAGTTTATGTCATATAGCTGAAACAAAAATAAACTATGAAAATGAACAAAAACGCAAAGGTCATAAAATTGAATTTTTTTTTGAAAAATACATAAACCCCAAATCAAATGTTATTATCAACAAAAAAGGATATAAATCATTGCCACCTTTTGATGCACTTGTCGTTGGTTCTGATCAGGTATGGCGTAAAAAATTAGTAACTCCTCTTGCTGATTATTTTTTCAATTTTGTTGACTATAAAACTATTCTAATAAGCTATGCTGCTTCATTCGGAGTTGATTATGCTGAATATTCAGAAGAAGAAGTAAAATATTGTGGACAATTGATTGAAAGATTTAAAGCTGTTTCTGTAAGAGAGCCCTCTGGAATAAAATTAATCAAGGATGTCTATAAATGGAATTGCAACCCAGTAGTAATGCCTGACCCAACACTTTTACTTTCCAGCCATGATTATGAAAAAATAATAAATAATACTACATTCCAAAGTGGTGGTCTCTTTTGCTACATACTTGACATGAACACAGACAAGGAAAA
>USCK01000167.1 GCA_900553205.1 uncultured bacterium
GCAGAATTTATTTTTACAGATAGTTTCCATGGTTGTGTATTTTCTATAATTTTCAGAAAACCATTCATTGCATATGGTAATGTAAAAAGAGGACTCGCAAGGTTTATATCTTTACTTGACACTTTTAATTTACGAGATAGACTTATAAACTCCTTTTCAGACATAGAGCAAATAGATTTGTTAAATTTCAAGAATATAGATAAAGAATATATAGATATTGTACAAAACAAAATTTGCAAGAAAGCTTATAACTTCTTGCTATCTGAATTAAAATAACATATGTTAAAAAAAACTTTGTAAAAAAATTGCTTTTTTCTTGCATTCAGCAAGATTATTACCACATTACTGCACATTAAAATATAAGTGTCATAAAAAAGATATTGAAGCGTTAAAATATCTTGAAGACACACGGTATTTTACAAAAGAACTCGGATTTTTTGGAATACTTTATGAACGTCCAGAATACATAAGTGTACTTTATTCACGATTACAATTTGCAGGGAAAATATTATCATTTTTAGGACCTAAATACCCTTTTAAAATGTCAACAAAGATAATTGATGGGGGTATTTATATAGATCATCCCCATTACACACATCTAAATGCGGAAAAAATCGGTAAAAATTTTAAGACTAAACACAATGTAACAATAGGAAACAATAGAGGCGGTATACCCACCATAGGTGACAATGTTTTTGTTGGTGTAGGTGCAGTCATTGTGGGAAAGATTAAGATAGGTAATAATGTTCAAATAGGGGCTAATGCTGTTGTAACTAAAGATGTTCCTGATAATGCAGTGATAGTGGGTAATCCCGCATATATAATAAGATTGAACGGTGAAAAGGTTAACATAAAACTTTAGGATTAAATGAATGAGCACTTAACAACGACATTAACAGTATACTACGTAATACTTTTATCAATGGTATTATGTTTTTCCTCATATTGGTTTGTAACACCCAACAAACTTATAAGAATAGAAAAAAAATCAATTTTTTCAGACATAAGATTTTGGATACCATGTCTTTTATACACTATTTTATTAGGTTACAGATGGAATTTTGCTTATGATTGGTGGCAGTATTATCAAACATTCGAATATATACAACGTGGTCAATTATACCGTGATGATACAGAAAAAGGATATCTTGTAATAAATTATTTATTAGGGAAAATAGGATTTGACTTCTACTCTATTTTTTTATTAGAATGTTTTACATTTTTCACGTCTGTATATCTGCTAGTAAAAAATAATCGAAAAGCTTTGCTAATTGGTCTATGTTTAACATTCATAGCTATGAGATTTAGATGTTTAAACTTGTCACGCCAACATTTTGCAATGTCAATCTTATGGATTGGATTTTATTTCTTATTAAAACATAAATTTAAAACATATTGGACCTTTGCAATCGTTGCGGTTACTATTCATACGTCTGCCATTTTATGGGCTATTCCACTCTATCTAACACGCTATTTAAGAAAATTCATAAATTTCAAAAAAGCGTTGATTGTTTTCATTCTTTGTTACATTTTCAAAACTGTGATATTTGATTTAATAATCAATGCTTCTTCTTTAATTACAGCATATGTAATAACAAATAAGAACTATGACTCCTCAGCGATGCTTGCTGACAGATTTATGTGGGAGGAAAACTCTCCACTTCGAGTTGGTATTAATTTCATTAAAGGTTTAGCTTATATTGTTTGCATGTACTATATAATAAAGAAAAAAAATGTGACAGACCGACAAGATTTTACCATTTTAGTATTAGGCTATATTGGGTTGTGCCTAACTATTTTTGGTGCAACTCATGAGATAATTAGTCGATTAATGTTATATGTTTCCATGTTTACTTTTCTTGGTTGGGGTATTATATGGGAGTATTTAATTCAAAAAAGGAGATCTGTTCCAGTATGGATTTGGATATTAGCCCTATTCACACTTTTACATTATATATATGCAATGTATCCAACTGTTATTGAAGAAGTAAAAGTGGGTAATTATATTGAGTACAAAATATAATATAGTTTTATAGAAAAATTAGAAATTCTATGCAAAAGTTGCATTTCTACCCAGCCTTACCTAAGAATGGTAAGTATGCTAATCCTTATAGTTCCTATTACAGAGAAGCATTAAGTGATTATTTTTTGATTATAGATACACGTCCTATTAAAGGTTTTTTACTACCCTTACAGTTAGTAATTGCTGCATTTCGAGCTGATGTCTATATATTTAACTGGATTGAGAATTTTCCTTATAGATATTTCAAATATATACAGTGTTTCTTGATTATTTTATGCTTTCGCATTATAAAATTAAGAAAAAAAAAACTAGTGTGGATGTTCCATAATATTCACCCTCATGCAGAAACCAATAAATATTCTGAGCATATTATGAAATATTTATTCAACAATGCCAATCTGATTATTGCACATTCAAAAGAAGCAAGCAAATATGCTCAACAAAAGACAACATCTAAAGTCTTGTACAAATGTCACCCTATTGTACCTTCCTTAGATGATAATTTAATAAAAAATTCAAAAAAACAATATGATGTCCTAATTTGGGGTAGTATACTTCCATATAAAGGTATCGCTGAGTTTTTGTCTTATCTCAATTCCAAACACAGCCAGTTATCTGTTTATGTTGCGGGTAAAAGTAAAGATGAAAAATTAACAAAAACAATAAAGTCTGAGTGTAACGAATATATATCCTTCTCTAACAGATTTCTTGATTTCCAAGAACTGAAAAGACTAATAATAAACAGCAAATATGTAGTCTTTCCATATATAGGTAGCTCAGTATCAAGCTCGGGAGCGTTAATAGATACTATTGCAATGGGTGGAAATCCAATAGGTCCAAACATAGGAGCTTTCAAAGATATTTCGGAAGAAGGATGTTGTCATGTTTATAATGATTATACAGAATTAATGGCAATCTTAGAAAGCGATATAAAAATAAGTAATCAATCAGTCTTAGCCTTTATACAAACAAACAATTGGAAGAATTTTGTAAAATCCGTCATTAATGAACTATAAAACACATTATAACTATGGAAAAAGTTAGTGTAATTATTCCGACATATTCACGTCCAGACAACTTACTAAGGGCAATAAACAGTGTCTTGGAGCAAACATATCAAAATATAGAAATTATTGTAGTTGACGACAATGGCAAAGGTACTCCATACCAGCTAGAAACTGAAAAATGTATTAGCAACTTAATAGAAACAGGCAAAATAACCTATATCAAACATGATATAAACAAAAATGGTAGTGCTGCAAGAAACACAGGCCTAAAAGTCTGTACAGGATTTTATTACACATTTTTAGATGATGATGACTATCTATACCCACAAAAAATTGAAAAACAAGTTCGAGTTTTACAACATAATAAAGACTGTGATATGGTATATTGTGGTTATGAAAAGAAAGGAGATAAAGATGCCATCATATCAAAAAGTATTCCCAGCAAAAGAGGAAACATGCAACTCGCATTATTAAAAAAGACATGGGGATTTGGTAGCGGATCAAACCCTTTATTCACAAGGGCTGTATATGAGAAGGTCGGTTTATTTGACGAGTCTTATATCAGGCATCAAGATTTAGAATATATGGTACGCGCATTTCGTTATTTTAAGATATGTGTCGTTCCTGATATATTATTAACAAAATACATTAACTCGAACAGTGTAAGACCTAACATCAAACGATACGAACAAATAAAAGAGAAATTTCTCTCAGATTTTTCAGAAGATATAGCTAAATATGATTTAAAAGAACAAAACAAAATATTCCGCAATAATTGGTACGAATTGGCACTTATGGCTGGGGGG
>USCK01000168.1 GCA_900553205.1 uncultured bacterium
TAATAATGTATCAGGTGCATCGTCTTTTGAACTGCAAGGAAATATTGGTAAAATTAAAACTAAAACAACCCAAAACAGTGAAAATGGCAAAACTTCGGTAAACACAGAAGCCACAAAAGTTTCAATATTCTCTAGTTATGATACTGACCAAAGTAAACATGTGTCAGGCGAAGAAATGAGTGACAAAAAAGGAGTATTTGTAGCCGGATACAAGAATGAAATAGAAGCAAAAAAGAATGTAGCTTTTAAAGACTTACAAGGTTCAGCTATAAATATAGCTAAAAATAAAGTTAATGAGATGAAGGATTTTGGTACAAAATTTGATAATATGCTGACCAAATTCAAATCAAGCAAATTGTTTGCTAAGCTCTCTCCTGATAAAGGTCAAACAAGTGTATCACAGGCGCAAATAACAAGTACTACTCAACAGTTAGATAGCCAAGCTAACAGGGAATTTTCAAGGCATGCAGTAGATGTAAAGGCGCAACTTTCTCAAGCTATGGCAACTGCTCTGGCAGAAATTGCAAAAGAGGCAGAAGCAGAAGGTAAAATACAAGATATTGCAGATGCAGGTGCTATAAATAATGAAACAAAACCTCAAGCCGAACAGCCTAAAACCGTTAAGCTGGGTGATAAAAATGTGAATATTTCAGAATTCACTAAAACCGAGAATAACGGACAAACAATATATTCTAAAGATAACAAAAATTACACCCTAAAAGATGGAGTATTGACAGAACTCAAAGATAATAAAAATGTAGATAAATCAAATGAAAATCAAGAGGTCAAAGCTGAAGAAGATTCAAAAGACTCCAATAAACCCACATTCGATTCACTAAAAGCAGAATTGGGTGATGCAGAAAAGTTACCTATTGCAGGCAGTCCAAGAGGTTATAAAGCAAAAGCTTGGAATAATATGATAAAAGCACACCCTGAACTAAAAGGGAAAGAAATAAAAAATATGATTACAGAGGCTAATGCAAAGGCAGCACTAAACCGATATTTAGAAGCTATGGAAAAGAATTAACGAGCAAAATTCAAATAATAAAAACAGACCTGAGAATTTCTTCTCAGGTCTGTCAATTTTATGAATGATTAAATAATCATTATTTCATCAATTCACCAACTGATTTATATACTGCCATTCTCTTGGCTGCATCAGATTCAGCTTGTGCGTATAACTCATCAGCATGTTCAGGATTTGTTTTTACTAATGATTTATAACGACCTTCTGATTTAATGAACTCTTGGTAGCTACCTTTTGGTTCTTTAGCGTCCCAAGTGAATGGTGTTTCGTTAGCTGGATTATATCTGTATAATGGGAAGTAACCAGCTTCAACTGCACGTTTTTGTTCAGTTTGTGTTTTACTCATATCGATACCGTGAGCGATACAAGGTGCATAAGCGAAGATGATTGATGGTCCATCGTATGCTTCAGCTTCTTGGAACGCTTTAAGAGTTTGACCTCTATCAGCACCCAATGCTACTGATGCAACATATACATAGCCATAAGACATACTCATCAAGCCCATGTTTTTCTTGTAAGTTTTCTTACCACCTGTAGCAAACTTAGCAACAGCACCTGTAGGTGTTGATTTAGAAGCTTGACCACCAGTGTTAGAATATACTTCAGTATCAAGAACTAAAACATTTACGTTTTTGTTTTGAGCTAATACGTGGTCAATACCACCGTATCCGATATCGTTAGCCCAACCGTCACCACCGATAATCCATACTGATTTATCTGTGAAGTAGTCTTGAAGTTCTCTAACCTTAGCTAAATCAGGACAATCTACATCAGCGTATTTTGCGATAACTTCTTTAGCTTTGTTTTGAGCAGCAACTGCTTCTTCTGTTTTTGAATTATCAAAGTGAGCCATAGCACCTTCTAAAGCGTCTTTCAAATCTTGAGGAGCTTTTTCGCTTGCTACAACTTTTTCAACGTAAGTTTTCAAAGTATTTCTGTTGTGATCTACTGCTAATCTCATACCATAACCGAATTCAGCGTTATCTTCGAATAATGAGTTAGCCCAAGCTGGACCTCTACCTTCCTTAGTTGTTGTATAAGGAATTGTAGGGAATGTACCAGAGTAGATTGATGAACAACCTGTTGCGTTTGCAACGATTGCATTTTCACCGAATAATTGAGATACCAATTTAACATAAGGAGTTTCACCACAACCAGCACAAGCTCCAGAGAACTCAAATAATGGTTTTCTAAGCATTGCACCTTTAATAGTTTTTGTAGTGTTTTTACCCATTACGTTATCAGGTAATGCATCAAAATATTTTTCGTTTTCTAATTCACAAGCTTCAACTTCTTTTTCTATAGTAGACCAAGTAAGAGCTTGTTTTTCTGGGTTTTTGTTTGCAGGACATTGGTCAAGACAAACTCCGCAACCTGTACAATCTTCACAGTAAACTTGAACTTTGAATTGTTCGCCGTTTAAGTTTGGTTTAGCATCAACTGTTTTGAATGATGCAGGAGCATCTTTCAAACTATCTTTTTCTGCTAATTTTGTTCTGATTGCTGCGTGAGGACAAGCTGATGCACAGATACCACATTGGATACAATTTTCAGAATTCCAATGAGGAACACGAGGAGCAATACCACGTTTTTCTAAGCAAGCTGTACCTGTAGGGATAACACCGTCAACTGACATAGCAGAAACAGGAATATCATCACCTTTTTGTCTCATTGAAGGTTCAATAATTTTCTTAGCGAATTCATCTGCATCATCAGAGATAAGTTTTACATTATCAACACAACCTACACCGTCTAATGAAGCTGGTACTGGAACTTCTTCACAAGCATCAACAGCTGCATCAATCAAGGCAAGGTTCATATTTACAACATCATCACCTTTTTTCTTGAAAGTTTTCTTAGTCATTTCTTTCATACCTTCTAAAGCTTGTTCAAAAGGAATGATTCCTGAAACTTTGAAGTATGCAACCATCATAACTGTGTTTGCACCTTTACCTCTTAAACCAGGTTGTTGTTTGATTAATTTTTCAGCATCAACATTATAGAATTTGATTTTCTTATCAATAATTGTTTGTTGCATATCTCTTGTTAAGTGAGCAAAAGCTTCATCTTTAGAGTATGGTGAATTTAATAAGAAAGTACCACCTTCTTTAATACCTTTTAACAAATCATATCTGCCAATGTATGCGTGTGCTGAACAAGATACAAAGTCAGGAGCTGTAATAAGGTAAGTTGATTTAATATGTTGGTCACCAAATCTCAAGTGAGAAACAGTTACACCAAAAGATTTTTTAGAGTCATAAGCAAAATATGCTTGAGCATCTTTATCTGTGTATTGACCAATAATTTTAATTGAGTTTTTGTTAGCACCAACAGTACCATCAGAACCCAAGCCCCAGAACATACAGTTTGTAGTTCCTTCAGGTTCAGTAACGATATGTTCTTCAACTTTTAGAGATTTGTGAGTAACATCATCTTCAATACCTACTGTGAAACCATGGAAACCGTTGTTTTCTGAGTGTTTGTAGATTGCAAGAACCATAGATGGTGTAAATTCTTTAGAAGATAAACCATAACGATAACTCTGATGTCTTTGTTTTCTAAAGCTGCAACTACATCTAAGTATAAAGGTTCACCGATTGAACCAGGTTCTTTTGTTCTATCAAGAACAACAATACGTTTTGTAGATTCAGGTAATGCTTCGTTGAATCTCTTAACGTCAAATGGTCTGTATAATCTAACTTTAACTAAACCGTATTTAGTACCACGTTTTGCATTCAAGTAGTTAATAGTTTCTTCGATTGTTTCACAACCAGAACCAATAGCTACGATAACGTC
>USCK01000169.1 GCA_900553205.1 uncultured bacterium
CGTCTACCAATTTCATCACATCGGCATATTTTTAATTGTCAAATGTTCGTTTGCTTCTGTGATGAAATTGGTTGGAATGTTTCACATAGGCTCCACTCCCGTTCAGCCTTGCATCACATCGGCATATTTTTAAATTGTCAAATGTTCGTTTGAAATTTATCTTCCTATACAATACCAAACAAATAATAAAATTTCAAATATTATTTTACTTTTTGAAAATAATCATTAATGAATATTACATAAGGTGTGTTTTTATCTGGTATTAACGGAGATAATGGCAATGATGAAATTTGTAAAATTATGTATTATATCTTTAATTTGTTTATTTTGTTCACTACATGTCAACGCTGCAATCATGCAAGGTGGAGTTAGTGAAAATTCTTCTGTTCAACAAAAATATAACAGAGTAATTGATAAAAGAACTCAAGCCCCGATTGCCGGAGCTAAAGTCAAAATTCCTCAAACAGGTTATTCTACATATACAGATAATTACGGCAAATTCTCAATCCCAAATTATACTCCACAAAACAGTATTTTATCCGTACAAAAAGAAAACTATAAACCTTTTTCTATTACAATTAACGAAAAGAACATCGGCAAACCATTAAGTATCGGCATTGAAAAATCAAACAAGTTTGATATCGTTATTGATACGGACATTTATCATATCGGAGATGACAACTATTCCAGTGCCTCGGCAAATGCAGGTCAATTTAGAAGCAAAGCTGTAGGCCCTGTTTATCACAAATCCTTTTTCATGCCTGCAAGTACTAAAAACAAAACCAATTATTTAGTTATCGGTTCAATTATAGGTATAGATACAGCTTTGGCAAGAGGAATGGGTCAAAACAATATAACAACTTCTTTTGCATCTCCTCCAAAAGTATTTTTCAATGGTCAAAAAATTGCAGAAATCCAAATAAATGGGGATAGTCAAAAAATTAAAATCCCAAATTATTTAATCAGACCTAATCAAACAAATGAAATAAAAATTGCAGCAGGAATAAATCTGCAACAAACAGCATATATAGATTTTGATGATATCGAGTTTATGAATCTAAACATTGAATAAGACGATAAATTATGCTACTATTTGTCTATGGAACATACATTTGAACAACAAGTTTTTTATTCTGATACAGATGCTTATGGAGTAGTCTGGCATGGTTCATACCTCAGATGGTTAGAGATGGGCAGAGTTTTTTATTGTGAACAACTCGGACTGGATTTGATTTCGCTTAAAGAAAACGATATTGTTATACCTGTAACCAACTTAAATGTTCGCTACAAAGCATCTGCCAAGTTGAATGATAAACTTTTAATCAAAACCAAAGTATCTAAGATTACACCGTTATCAATGACTTTTGAACAAACAATAACAAACGCTGAAACCAACCAAGCTTATATTCAGGCTTTTGTTGATGTCGTTGCAATAAACAATTCGGGCAAATTGTACAGAAGACTGCCTGATGTTTTAAAAACGGCTTTTGAAAATTCTATTAATGAGGAGAATTTATGCAACGTTTAAATAAGTTTATTGCATCATCAGGGTTATGCTCAAGAAGAAAAGCTGATGAATTAATAGAAGGTGGACATGTTATCGTCAATGGTAAGATTGTTAAAGAACTGGGATTTCAAGTTTCTGAAAAAGATAAAGTATTTGTTGACAGAAAACTAATCCACGCAAAGAAATTGGAATATTATAAGTTCTACAAACCTGCAGGATATATCACAACTGCAGATGACGAAAAAGGAAGAAAAACAATATATGATATTCTTCCTGAAAGCTATAAAACAATGAAGCCTGTAGGCAGACTTGACAGAGAATCTACAGGACTGTTGATTATGACAAATGACGGGGATTTGATTAACGATTTAACCCACCCTTCCGTAAAAGTTCCAAAAACATATATTGTAACTATAGACGGCAAAATTAATCAGAACCAGCTTGAACAAATGGCTAAGGGTATTGAAATAGAAAAAGGAAAAATTGCTTATGCCGAATGTGGTGTCCTTGAGATATCTAACAAATCAACAATGTTACAGGTTGTGCTATATCAGGGTATGAACCGTCAAATCCGTAAGATGTTTGATTTTCTCGGGTTTGAAGTTGTATCACTTAAACGAATCCAGCATGCAACAATATCAATAGAAGGTCTTAAAAAAGGGCAAATAAAACCTATCAAACCTATTCAAATCAGAGAATTAAAGAGATACCTTGCAAAACTTGGGACTAAATAATGATAAAAGTTGCTATTACAGGTAATATCGCTTCAGGCAAATCCAAAGTCGGAGAAATTATAAGTGATTTAGGGTATAAGGTTTATGATGCTGATAAAATTGCTCATGAAATTCTATATTCATCTAATGAAGTTTTAGAAGCTTTTAAAAATTTTGATATTTTAGAAAATGGGGAAATATCTCGAGTAAAACTTGGCAATATAGTGTTCAATAACAAAGGAATGAAACAAAAATTAGAAGATATTATACACCCACAAATTAGAGAAAATATAAAAGAGATTTTTAAAGCTAATCAAGATGAGCAATATGTTTTTGTAGGTATTCCTTTGTTGTTTGAGGCTAATATGCAGGATTTGTTTGATAAGATTATACTTGTTTATTGTGATGATGAAATTAGAAAAACAAGACTTATGAAAAGGAATAATCTTACAACAAAACAAGCTATTGCAAGGATAAATTCTCAAAAATCTCAAGATGAAAAAATAAATCTTGTTGATTATGTGATAAAAAATGAATCTACGATTGAGGATTTGAAAATACAAGTGCAAAAATTGTTTTAACTTCTCTAATTTATTTAAACGGACATTTTACACTTTTATTATATTTTGACTAAAGAAAAATTATTTTATTAAATATTTTCTGTAGGAACAAATATTCTCATATTATTTGTGCTGCGAAGGTTGTAAGTTCTACCATCACTGCAAGCTGTTCCATCACCTAATGTTACTTCGATATGACCATGAGTAGAGCTATAGCGAGCTGCACCTTTGTCATAAACTAAGATACAACCTGCTGGTAAATTTTTAAGATTTACACTGTTTGGAGAAACTTCTTGGAAGTTTTTGTTCTTTGCTAAAGTTCCACCCATTTGATAAGCTGAAGCTGTATGTCCATTGTATAATCCGGTTCTTTGTAAACCTTGACGAACATATTTTGAGCAGCTACCAGTAAAACCAACTGAATGGTTTGCCATATCTTTAGCAAGTTTTTGACCTTTTGCTGAAGAATATTTTAAACCTTTAGCTTGTAAAGAATTAAAGCTTACTGCATTATTGTTTTTGTTGAAGTTTACGCTTGCAGCATCAAATGAACCTTTAACTTGATTATATCTATGACCATGTTTGTAACCTTTTGTTGTATCTATAAATGCTTTGTTTAAATTAGCTGTAAGAGGATCCATTGCATATTGGTCTTCGTAAGCTCTTTGTTGGTCTAACAATAAATTTTGAAGAGTTGCTTCGTATTCTCTTTGTTCTTGTTCTAATTGTTTTTGCAATTCTTCGTTTTTAATTTTTTTTTGTTTTGCAATATTACCGTAAGAACTTGTTGATTTTGTTGGAGCAGTGTGACGAGTTTTAGATTCATATTTGTATGAACCAGTGTTTGATTTTGAAGATATTGTATAATTTCCAAACATAATTTTCCTCGTCCTATATCCCTTACTTATATAAAGTATTTTG
>USCK01000170.1 GCA_900553205.1 uncultured bacterium
AAACCTGATGCAAAAACTCACAACAGATATGCAGAACAAAAAACCTGTAAATCAGTCAGAGTATTATACTTTGACAAATTTGCTAAAATACTTGCCAGACTTGGTAAAATTGGGACTCAAAGAACAAACCCAAACCCCAAAACCAACCGGCCAACTCTCCGAAGATTTTGTTAAACAAATTGAAAAAGAGTTCTTTGGGATGGAGTAATCGCCATATCTCACTCCTTTGTCTTTGTGATATTTTTATTTTATAAATTTGTCAAAAAACTTATATATAATTATGTAAGGCAAAAAAGGAGGCAAGTATGAAAAATGAATTTATAGAATACATAATTAAATATTCTTCTGCTCCAAGATCTAGCAAAAATTATGCTAACGGAATAAAAAAGTTATCAAAATATATAAATAAAAACATTTTTCAAATTTTATCAATAGAAGAAATTAAAAATATTATAAAGACATTAGAATTAGATATTGATTTTATTGAACAAGATAAAAACAAATGGAATAATATGTACATCAATTCAATAAAACAATATTTAAGTTTTTTAGAATTTAAAAACAATGCAAAATTACCAATCCACAATATTACTCTTAATGAATTACAAAAAGCTCTTACAAAAGAACTTTTAAAAACGGTTGTGATTATGGAACCCAATATTTCATATAAAGATCTCGCTAAAAGAGTAACAGATAATGGATTATCATTACACCATAGGCAGGTTGGCAGAAATATCGGAGAAATTTCTAAGTTATGTGTTCAATTGGGATTACCAATGTTATCTGCTAAAGTAATGAATCAAGATTCACATATAGCAGGAGAAGGCTTTTTTGATTTATATAAAACATTACATACTGAAATAAAGGGAGATCCTAAATATCTTTTCAAAAAAGAACTTGAAAAAATTAGAAAATGCGATGAGTGGTATAAACTAACAGAATATTTAAATATAGAAGTTGCTGGAATCGAAAAGCCTAAAATCTTAGAAAATGAAAAAAGTGAAAATATTATTCTATCATTAGAAAGTGTATTCCCTGAGGAAGTTTGTGACGATAATTATTATGAGGGTGCTGTAAAATCAGTGATTGTTAATAAATACGAAAGAAATCCTGTAGCTAAAAGAAAATGCATAGAGCACTATGGCACAAAATGTCGAATATGTGGTTTTAAATTTTCAGAAGTTTACGGTTCTCAATTTGAAAATAAAATCCATGTACATCATATAAAACCAATAGCAGAAATTGGTGAAGAATATGAAATAGACCCAATAAAAGATTTAATTCCGGTTTGTCCTAATTGTCACATGGTTTTACACTCAAAAGGCAAAAATGAAGTATATTCTGTAGATGAAGTTAAGAAAATGATTAAAAATAATTTATAGTCTTTCGATATACCAAACCGAGTTGCCAAAATGATTAAAGTTCCATTGGAGTTGGAAATAGAAATTAAATTCCATTGAATTATCGTCTTTGTAATTGTAAAATGGCTTATTTAGTTCGGTTTTGCGAAAACTTTCAAAGGCTATTTGTATTTCTTTGGCAAACTTTTTTCTAAATTCTGAGTACTCAATTTCCAAAGTTTCACGAGTTCTTTTATTTTTCAAAATCGTCTTCAAACCCTCTGATATTATCTAGTTCTATATTGTAACGCTTGCCTGTTTTATCAACGCATGTGGCAAAATCAACTGTTTTATCTGCATATTTGTTTTCCCAAAGGTAAATCAGCAAACCGATTTCTTGATTTTTTAAATTCTAGATTTTTGTTCCATATAATTTATAATCTTTTTCAACCATAATAGACTCCTTTCAAGCTACACTATTTATCACTCTTTCAATGGGAAGCTTCAAGCATACATCTAAAATCGTATCATTTGGACATAATAATTTTGAAAACGGTTTAAACGAATTTTAAACGGTATTTAAACTTCAACATATTTTTCACAAAAATGCATTCAATACATCTGCATCATTGTGCAAATGCTTAATTATCGGTGCAAGATTGTAACATTCTTTAACCTCTGGTTGATTTGCCACTCAATAATCAACAACAGCTGTGCTATAAATATTTTTCGACCATTTGCTTTGTTACTTAAACTCCTTTGAAGTAATGTTAGATCCGACTTTTTCCATGCGACTTCCTTTAGTGTGTCGTATGCATCACTCAAAATCTACAAATTATCATACAAACTTTATAAAACTTAACAAATTAGTATGGCTAAAATCCTTTTAGGGAAAAAAATTCAAGGCAAAAGTCAACTAAATAAAATTGTGAGTATAGCAGCTTACTACAAAAAACAACCTTGACAAATACCAATTTAGTATGGTATATATGAGTATAATAACTTACGACTATAGTTCTTAGGAGTAAAACATGAACAAACACTTTAAAAATATATCTACTATTATAACAGGGCATGTTTTTAGAAGCAAGATACCCTATAATACTGACGGAAATATAAATTTACTGAATATGGATGCTATTTCTACTGCTGGTACAGTACGTATTTCAGAAGAAGATATAAAAAAAATACAGCTAAATAATATTAAACCAGAAGAAATTATCATGCCAGGAGATATTTTGTTTAAAGCAAAAGGGCTTAACAATACCGCTGTACTGATTGACAGCATCCCTCCAGATACAACCGTTACAGCTTCATGTCATATTATAAGAGTTGTAGACAAAAATTTCTTACCAGAATATGTCTGCTCATGGTTAAATAGTGCAGTGGCAAAAAATCATTTTTCAAAAGGAGCTGGTCAAGCAACGGGAGTTACAATTGCAAACGTCAGCAAAGCAACACTTGAAGCGTTAGAAATCCCCTTGATGCCATTAAAAAATCAAAAGCTCATTTCTGAAATAGAAGAATGTTCAAAACAAGAAAAAGAACTACTATTAAAAATCGCAGAGAAAAAAGAGATGTTAAATCGTGCAATTATTGAAAAAGAATTACAAGGGGTAAATAAAAAATATTAGGAGATAAAACATGGCAGTAATCAATCAAGATGAAATTAATAACATTGTATGGAAAGCATGCGACACCTTCAGAGGTGTAGTAGACCCTTCCGAATACAAAAATTACATTTTGGTATTCTTATTTATCAAATACATCAGTGATGTATGGAAAGATAAGTATGAAGAACTAAAAAAAGAATTCGGTAATAATACTGAAAGAATAAAAAGACGTCTTGAAAGAGAAAGATTCAGGTTAGATGAAACCTGCACTTACGATTATTTGTTCCAACATAGAAACGATAATCAAATTGGTCAGTTAATAAATCAAGCATTAGAAAAAATCGAAGAAGATAACAAAGCTAAACTTGAAGGCGTATTCCGAAATATTGACTTCAATTCTGATATGCAATTAGGTGAAACCAAAGAAAGAAACGCTCGCTTAAAAAATCTTATTGAAGATTTCTCTGACCCGAGATTAGATTTAAGACCTTCAAAAGTCGGTAAATCAGATATTATTGGTAATGTTTATGAATACTTGATTGCAAGATTCGCTGCCGGCGCAGGTAAAAAGGGTGGAGAATTTTACACGCCATCACAAGTATCTGTTCTGCTTTCAAAATTGGTTGAACCAAAAGAAGGCGATAGAATTTGTGACCCTGCTTGTGGTTCAGGTTCACTTTTGATAAAGGCGGCAAATGAAGTTGGTTCAGATAATTACTCTTTATATGGGCAGGAGAGCAACGGCA
>USCK01000171.1 GCA_900553205.1 uncultured bacterium
TATCAGAAATCTTGAGTTTACGCATATAAAACTTAAACCAATGTATTGATTTTAGCAGGGATTTTCAGCCCTGCTAAATTATTAAGAAATCGGCATTGACAGATTTAGTATCAAGTACGGAATGACTTGTTCTAAGTTACTAAGAGTAAAGTTATTAAGTGAATAAGAATTGAGTGGTATCAATTAATTTATTTCTTAATAACTTAGTCACTTAGCTCTTATTCACTTCTGTTTAATAAATTAAGAAAGGAAAAATATGAACAAAATAATTATTCATTGGACTGCAGGTGCATATATGCCAAATTCTACTGATTTAAGGCATTATCACTATTTGATAGATAAGAATGGGAGGATTAATTATGGGATTTTTAAACCCGAGGATAATGAGAATTGTTATGACGGTAAATATGCGCAACACACAGGTGGTGGAAATACAGGTGCTATCGGGGTTGCTCTATGTGGTATGTATGGGTTTTCTTCTGCTACAAAATTAGGTTGTTATCCTTTAACTAAAATTCAATGTGAAGCTTTATTTTCGTTTGTAGCTAAATTGTCTAAAAAATACAAAATTAAAATTGATAACAATCATATAATGACTCATTATGAATTTGGACTTAAAAATCCAAAAACAACTTCTGCAGGCAAAATTGATATTATTTATCTTCCTCCATATCCTCAAATAAAGAAGCAAAATATAGGCGATTTTATCAGGAGTAAGGTTCTTTGGTACTCTACAAAAATTCGATGAATTATTGCAATATGTAACAAATAAAAAATAATCAGGCAATTTTTCACCTTGATATGTGTTTGGTTATCGGAAGGTTTACCCCAATGCTAAAACTATCATTATTAAAACAATATTCCAAACAAGTTGTAACATCTCCTATAAGAGCAGTTAGGTGTGCTATAGGTTCTGTGTCATCAAAGCTTGAATCTTCTCCAGTACAAGATACATTTATAAAAACACACAATGATATTTTTAAAACAAATCCAAAAAATGTTATCAATGGTTTGATACATAACAAAACTTTAGCTATGGGGAAAGATGCAGTTGTATTCCCTCTACCTTTACATGATGATATGGTTATTAGAATTGAGAAATCTGCTATTGCTCAATCTCATAAAATCCCAGCTCGTTTAAAACTTGTTCCAATTAAGCACGAAGAAAAAGTTCTTGCTCAACAAAATTTGGGATTACCTCTATATGCAGTTGTAGGTAAAGATTCTGAATTAGCGTCAAAAGAGTTTATTACTCCACTCGAAGCACTAAGTCAAAAAAATAATATTATGCTATTAAAAAAAGTTACCGGTAAGCACCCTGCATCTGAGGTGTATAATATTCTTATGGATTTGATGGGAACAACTTTTGAAAATCCTGATTGTAGGCAATATATCAATTTCAATCAACTAGGAAAAATAAGAGCAAAATATGGGGTAGAAGGGGCTAGAAAATGCATAGAAGTTCTTAAGCAAGGTGGAGAACAAACTATTCCTAAAGGTTTCTTTGCTCCAAATTCTGAAGAAGTAACATTTACAAATTGTGAAAAGTTTATCGATAATCATGCTAAATTCGTGAAAACTTATCTTTCATATATGAAAAAAGTAGCAAATATGCCTAAAAAAGCATATAAAGAAGCTGTTGATACAATATTAATGGATAAAAATTTCTTAATTGATTTTCAGCATACAAACAATACATTTGTTGATTTAAAAAATAACAAATTTAATTTTATGGATTTTGAATTCAATAAATCAAACAAAAAATATATTTATGACAATCCTGTAAAAGAATTTAGGAATGTTTTAACAGGTAAGAATTTTAGTAAACCCGTTAAGCACCCATCAGTTTTAATATTTGACGAGAAAGAACTTGAACAAGGGAAAAAATATTTTGATAAAATAACAGAAAAGGTTAATTCTGTTACTCCTGATGAATATAAGATTTAGGAAGTGAAGAAGAAAATCTGCATTGACAGTTTATCGTAGTGCCATTATTCATTTAAACTGCTTAGTTACTTATCTCTCTTATGACAAATAAAAAGACGGTCGTTTGTGACCGTCGTGAAAATTTTCCTAATTTGTCCCTGTCCCTATTGGAGTTCTCCTCCATAGAATTTTGGTTTGTGGTTCAGAATTATAAATTCAATTCTTTAACCAGTTTGTTATGCTATAAAGTTGTTACCAAATCTATTTGCACCGTAGAAAAAAGATTCTTTCATAATTTGTTGGAAATTTTTTCTTCTTACGGCTTTATTGCCTACGGTTGTATTATTAATATCTTCAATAGATTTTTTGTAATATTCATCAGCAACTGATGTGACAAACATTTTTTGTGGAAGTATTTCGTTTGTCTCTTTGGTCTGAGGAGTGTTATCAATAACATCAAATAAATCGCTCACTTGAGTTGAAAGAGATACTGTATCTTCTGCGTTCTTCTTAGATTCATATTCTTTTACAACATTTGCGAATAACAATGCCATTTTTTGCTCTCCTCGGGACTTTAAATCAGTTACATATATATAAAGTATATAACTAATAAAAACTTGCTTTTTTTATAACATATTTTCTCAATTCTGTTACAAAACTTAATATAAATGGCTAGGATTTAGTCATAGGAAGGATTTTTATGGACAAAGAAACTCTACAAAAATATGCCCCGACGCTTCTTGTTATTGTTGCTATGTTTTTTCAATACAACATTTTTGTTACGCCTCAACAGTTAGAAGTTGCTCATAGAGAAATATTAGATGAAATTTCTCTTAAATATACAACAAAAGAACAAAATTCTGCGATGAAAGAACAATTAAGCGATATGCAAAAGAAGGTCGATAAAATCTACGAAGTAATTATTAATGAAAGGACACAAAATGACTTTAACTGAAATTGAATACGGTTCTTTGGCATCGTCTGCTATACTGAACGGGAATTTTAACTTTTTGCAGGATAAAATAACTGAATTATCAGCATTAATTACCTCTGAAACTTCTTCTTATTCTTCTACGGTTGCTACCCTGAACAAAAGTATTTCAGAACTCTTGGATTTGCGAGAATCATTTATTCCGACAGGTACAATTATTATTTCTCAGTCGCCTGATATTTCGTCAGGCTTTTTGTTATGTGACGGTTCTGAACTGAAAATTGAGGATTATCAAGACCTCTATAATGTTATCGGCACAACTTACGGACAATCAGACAGCACAACATTTTGTATTCCTGATTTGAGAAATAAGACAATTTGGGGGATTTCTTCTTCAACAAACTTGGGTGCAGATATTCCTGCTGGGTTGCCGAATATTACAGGGCAATTTACTGCCGAAGGTGCTTACGGTGGCGCTCGAGGAGGTGCATTCTACAACTGGGGGAGTTCAAACTGTAACCAAAATTATGGTGGCACAGGTACAGGTTGGGGATTTGATGCTTCGAGATGCAGTTCTGTATATGGTAGGTCATCAACCGTTCAGCCACCTGCCATTATTACTAATTTTTTAATCAAATACTAGAAAGGAGTATGAAATGATAGTATATCTTTATGATTCAGAAACGGGTGAGTTTCTTGATACTTATTCTCCACAAGAAAATCCAAAACGAAAAGGGGAATATTTGCTGCCGAAATATTCTACTAAATTAAGACCTGAAAACAAAAACGGATATGTTTCAATTTTTGACGGTACAAAATGGGTATATAAAACAGATTTCC
>USCK01000172.1 GCA_900553205.1 uncultured bacterium
CTACGGCTCTGAATGACTGCTCGGGTTTATGTGAGATTCTTCGGGCTACGCCCTCTGAATGACGATTAAGATAATAATATAAAACCAAAAAGACTTCTTTAAACTAAATTAAAGAAGTCTTTTCAAAATATAATTTCAAGTTGTCTTACTTAGAAATTCTTCCTGGAACAACAACTCCACCTTTAAGGTTCTTTTTGTAGTATTCAACGTGTGGTTGAAGAACACTTGCAAGAACTTCAGGTAATTCTGAGTTTGTCATAACTGCTTGAACAATTTCTTGATAAACAGTTGCATAAGCTCTTAATTGAGTCATAGCACCAGCAGCTGCAGGAGTAAGACCTAGTTTAGAAGTTTCAAGTTCTTCTAGAAATAATGCACCTGTTGATTCATAAGATTTTGTTAATGCACCGATATAAGCCTTTGCGTTTTCTGAGCAAACACCATTATCTGAAGGTACTGTCAAAGCAAACGCAAATTTATTTGCTGGATTGAAGTGTGCTTCTGCACTATGGTGCATTGCATCAGGAACTTTTGCAACTTGTTTAAGAGTATCTTTTACAGATTCGTTTTGCATTTGAGCATGCCAGTAAACTGTATTTTCAAAGATTGAACTCATATATTGATGAACAGATGCTTCAATTCCGTTAAGTTTTGCATCAGCCCAGAAAATAGCTTCTTTAAGAGCTTCATTTTCTTCCAAATCTTTTGACAAAGCAAGTGATGAAACTTCTTGAGCTGCACTAAGCAAAGAAATCATATCTTCTTTTTTCATGCCAGCATAAATCAATGTGAATAATGCGTGATCGTCAAAAGCTGAGAATCTACCACCTACATCATCATGGATATATAAATCACCAATCCAATTTTGTTCAATAGATGTACGTCTTAATTCACTTTTTTCACTATTTTTATCAGTTACTGCAATAAAATGTTTTGCTGCAGATTTTTTAGCTTCTTCTTCTGATTGACCTTTTGACATATAAGCTTCTACAAGCATTTGTTGAACTCTTAAGAATCCATCTTTTGTTTCAAAAGTAGAACCTGATTTTGATGCAATCATAAAGTTTGAATTAGTAACATCATGATTCAATTTTGTTAAAAATCTTTCTAAACTAATAGAATCAACATCAGAATAAAACTCAACTTTGTCAGAGTTTATGTTCAAACCGTTGATTGAAAGCATATGTTCAACGGTATGTTTTGAACCTCCAATACCCATAACGCTTAATTTTTCTGCATTAGTTTGTTTTTTGAAGTTTTCTGCCATCAAGTACAAATCATCTAATCTTTTTAATTGTTCTTGAGGAAGATTTACCCAATTCAAGAAATAACCTTGTTTGTTAGCTCTTGATTCTAATTCGCTAACGAATTCAGCTACTTTTGATGAGTATTTGCTGAAATCGATTCCATAAAAACTTGTTTTTAAAACTGACATTTTTGTAACCATAATACCCTCTTTTTTATAAGTTAGTAACAAGAATATTCTAATATAAAAATGTTTTGTTTTAAACAATTAGTATAACTTAGTTTTTTTCTTCAATTTTGCGCAAAACTTTGCAAGGATTTCCAACTGCAATATGGTTGGCAGGAATGTCTTTTGTCACAACACATCCCGCACCTATTATTGAGCCGGCATGTAATTTCAACAATTTCTTCCGGAGTATGATATTTGTTGTTCAACTCCATTGTTAGCTTGAGAGCTTCTTGACTTAATTCGTGCATTAACTCAAAAGCCTTTGACCCTATTTCTATTTTGTTTTGAGTGTTCATCTCTTCAATAAATTGTTTTGTGTTCATCATAGAATAATGGTATATAAAAATTGCATTATTATGAAGCTAATATTTAACTAATGCTAATTATTCTTAAAGAATTTATCAGCAACAGAATAATCTAAATTTCTCATATAATCTTCTGAAACTTTTTCTTGGTATCTTCCATTATAACTTTCAAATTTGTATTTTAAAAATGCTTCTACTGCAATATCTTTTTCTTTCATTTCAGGGTGTTCTTTTTTCATATTATCAATAAAATTCATATAATCTTTATCAATAACTATTGTTTTTATACCTGAACTTGTTGAACGATTAACCTTTTTAAAATAATCAGGGTCATTCTTTTTAGCTTCTGAATATAATTTATATTCCATAAAAAAGGTAACAACTTCTTGTTGAAGGGCAGGCATTTTATCATCTAAAAGAGCATGTGTTAATTCATGAGTTAAAATTGATGCAATTTCCGGTTTTGAAATTGCAGCCGTATCAATGGTTATTATATTACCTACATGAGTTCCAACTGAATATTTTCTTTTGTTATCATATAAACATTGTTCTTTTAAAGCTTTCGCATAATCCTGCTGCAATTCTGTTGGAAAATCCTTCATATTTTCTAACATGTATATGCCACTTTCAAGAATTTTATATAAATCCTTTTTATCTTGAGTTGTAATTGTTTTATTTTTTGTATTATTATCAACACTTTTATCATAACCGACATTATCTAATTCCGTTAAACTAGACAAGAATTCAGATAAATTAACACTTTCTACAGACTTCTTTGTATTATTATAATGTCCAGAGGCAGAAAAATAACCTTTTTCTTGGTTATCAATATTACCGTTACCATTTAAATCAAAAATTTCAAAACCTTTTTTAACATTTCCATTATTATCAATGATATCTTTAAATTCAATTTGCTCGTTATTTTCAAATAAAGTTTTTATCTCTGGTGTAACTATATTATTACCATTTTCATCTTTTAAAACAACATTTTCTAATTTTTCCAAATTTTTTGCTAATAATTCAGCTTTCGTTCTATCGTAAGCCTTTTGTTTTTCTTCATTGGTAATAATATAATCTGAGTTTTCAGAGTTTACAGAATTATTATTTAAATTATTTAAATAAGTATTAAGATCATGAATATTTGAAAACACATTAATATTATTTTTTGATTGATATTCTTTTTCAACAGCATCAATTTCACCATCATTATTTAGGTCAAAAATTTCCATACCTTTTTTTACATTTCCGTTATTATCTGTAATTTTGTTAGAAACCTCCTGATATTCAAACCCAAAAACTTCTTTTAATTCTGGTGTCATAATGGTTTTTCCTGTTTCATCTTTATATTCAACTACCTGATTCAATACTTTTTCGTCAGGAGTTGGATTAAACTTGTACAATTTGTCAATAAAGCTTACTATATCTTGTTGTGTAATGCCTTTTTTCTTAATTTTTTTGTCATCTAAAAAAATATTAATATCTTTTTGAGTAATAGTACCTTTTGTACCTTCCTCTTGATCAAGTAAATTTATAGAAACTTGCTTAGCTTCTGTTTTAAAAAATTTATTAGAAGGATTATCTGTAAAATAATCAAATAAAAATAGTTCTTTTTTATCTTGGAAATCAGATTTTTTCAAATAAAATTTTCTATTTTTTATATCAAATTTAATCTCTTCATTATTCACTTCAGTCATAGCTATTCTACCTTAACCATATAAAGAATTTTAAGACATATAAATTTCAAAGAATAATGAAATTGTAATATTTTTTAATGATTAATTTAAACGAAAATAAAATTTTAATTTTTACAAATAATTGAATATCGTTTTACAAAAAGAAGCTACGCACGTAAGAAAATTACGACATTTTACGATTTTCACGTTTTAGAACGGTTGGGTGGGATAACCCTCCAC
>USCK01000173.1 GCA_900553205.1 uncultured bacterium
TCCTTTGGTCGTGGGTTCGAATCCCTCCGGGCCCAATAAAAAAGACTCCTAAGGGGGTCTTTTTTATTGGCAATTTTTATGTAAAAAAATACTTTATTATATATAT
The DNA here is from genome assembly GCA_900553205.1 of uncultured bacterium. GTDB lineage: Bacteria > Cyanobacteriota > Vampirovibrionia > Gastranaerophilales > Gastranaerophilaceae > UMGS1585. The sequence goes on from USCK01000173.1 coordinate 107, forward strand.
GAGGATTTTTTCGGACTTAAAAATTAATTCAGTAGATAATAGGCATTCCAATAATACGGGTATTGGTGCTGATTCTGATTTAATGATTTTTGACTCAAAGTTTGAGAATAAATCCCGAGCGCTTTTTTCGTATTTTTCTGATGCAAAATATTTAAAATTGAAATCAATAGTCAATGATTATGATTTATCAAACAAGAAAAACTTGTCAGATATTGAAAGATTTGCAGTAGATTATAAAAATAGTTTTCAAAAAGAATATGGATATATAAAATCTGCTTCAATGGAGCTTTTGCTTTTTGATAATCCAAATTCAAAAAGATATCAAAGTTTAATGTCTCAAATAAATAATATGCGCAAAGAATGCAGAAAGCATAAATCTTATGTTACAGAATTGAAGAAACATGTACAATTCCAAAAAATAGGTAATTGTACAGATATAAGTGCAATTACTAAAGATGATATAAACAAAACAATATCTCCGTATAAAGGGGATTATATCTATGCAAGTATAGCAAAAGATGATACTCTGATGAATCATGTCGCAGTTTTGGTCAGGGATAAAAAAGATAAAACCGAAAAACATTCTAAGAATTCTATAGTTGTAGATAATTGGCTTGGTGGGGTGTTCAAATATTCAGACTGGCTAAAAGTCATGCAAAAATTATACGGTTCTAACGAAATTCATACTTATATTTCAGAAGAATAATTGAGTTACTATATATCTAATTCACTCCTTATCTGAGTTTTATTTATTTTGTAACAATTTGTAAATGTGTATAACTGACACTAGCAAAAAAAAAAATGTTCGTTTTTAAAGTAAGTGTACATATTAAGTACAGAGTATTAAGGAGGTTATAATATGAATTTAAGAACTGGGTTAGCTGCCCTAGCTATTGCTACATCAGGTGTAGCTGCACATGCACAAAAAGCTGCTAAGGTAATGACAAAAAATGATTCAATTGTTAATACAGTAAAAGCTGCAACTCATAAGAGTGATTCTGTTGCAACTATTACATTTGCACAAGCAAAACATATGTTAGGAATAGGTGAAAAAGCTCCTAAAGGTATGGTAAAAGTAACTCGTACAAGAGCTGCATTCCAAGGCAAAATCCATAACAATAATTTAAATGGTGATTTTGCATACAATACAGTTTCAAAAATGGTTAGAGATCCTAGACTAAAACCTGAAACAAAAGTTACTTATGGTCTTGGTTATGTAAATTCAAAAGTAATCGGTAATGCTGGTACTGCAACTGCAAAAGTTGAAAAAGGTAATGTAAATGTTCGTGGTGATATGTTCTTAGGCAAGAAAAACGACGATGTAAGAGGTGGATTAAAATTACGTGCTGGTTATGATTACAAATTAGGTTCTGGTTTCTCAGTTGGTCCTGAAGTTGGTTTACATACAAAAATGCAAAAAGTAAACAATGACCTTCACGGTTACTTTGCTCCAGAATTATCAGGTATGGCTAAATTTAAACACACATTTGATAATGGTGTAAGAGTTAATGCAGAAGCTGGTGCTGGTGCTGCTGCTAAATTAGGTTATAACAATAGATCAACAGGTGTTGGTTCAATTGTTCCTACAGCAAGAGCAGAAGCTAGTGTTGGTTACAAAGCATTAGATTTTGTTGTTGGTGGCGGTAAAGATGTTCACTTAGGCAAAAATGCTAATGTTGGTGTAAGATTTACATTCTAATTCTTCTATTTAGAATAAAGAAAAAGGGTTGTTCATTAAAGAACAATCCTTTTTTAATGCAAAATTTTTAGTTATGATATTATGTACCTATGTTAGATAATATAAAAAATGCGTTTGATTTTTATTTGAGGAACAAATTTAGGTTTTCGAGAAAAAATTATGTAGAACAAAACGAAGAAAAATATGTTTTGGATAAGGAGCTTGCAGAACAAGAAGATTTTTTATTATCTAAATACAATATGTGGAATTATAAAACTGATTCAACTATTTCTAATTATTATCAAAATTTGTCTATATTAGAAATGCTAGATAAATATATGGATATTTCTTTTAAAGAAAATTTAAAAGTGTTAGATGTTGGTTCTAAAAATTGGTTTTATGTCCCTGCAGAATATAATTTCTTTAAAAAATACTGTGATAATTTGCATATAGATGGAGTAGAACTTGATGCTTTTAGGTTATATTCTAATTTCTATTCAAGATTTGAAGTTGCAAAATATTATTCTAAAGATTTACAAGGTGCAAATTATATTCCTGATAATATTATAAATATTAATAAAGAATATGATTATATTGTTTGGATATTACCGTTTTTAACTAAATATCCGCTTAGGTGTTGGGGATTGCCTGATAAATATTTTCAACCAAAAGAATTGTTTGAACATGTATATTCATTATTGAAAAGTTCAGGGAAGATGATTATTGTAAATCAAGGAGTAGAAGAATTTAATATCCAAAAACAAATTGCGGGAGATAAAATTAAATTTTCAAAAGAATTAGACAATTCTTTTTATGAATATAAGAACTTACGCTTTGTATCAGTATTGGAGAAATGATTTGTTCAAAAGTTTAAAATTATTTATTAGTATGGTATTCGCACCAAAATATAAGCTAGAAGGACAATGTCGACAATGTGGAAGATGTTGTAGAAATATTGTTTTTTATAATGATAATAAACCGATAACAGAAGATGATGATTTAAACAAATTGATTAAAGAAGACCGACATTTAATATCGTTTTATGTTTCAGGTAAAAATGAGAAGGGTGAATTGTTATTTACCTGCAAATCCCTTGGCGAAGATAACAAATGCAGATATTATTGGTTTAGATCTTTGTATTGCAGAAGATATCCGTTGGTGAAATCTCTCAAAACGGGGCAATATCTACAACCAGAAGATTATTGTGGATATAAGATAGTTCCTGTAAAATCTTTTAAAGATTATTTATAAAGTTTGACATAGCCCTGATTTACTGGTAAAATTCGGGTGTTAATTTTTATATGAGGTGTTTATTATGAAATATGCAGAAGATGGAAAACAGTATCACATTGACCTTAAAGAAGGTGATGTTGGTGAATATGTAATTTTACCCGGAGATCCTAAACGATGTAAAAAAATTGCAGAATATTTTGATGATGCAAGATTAGTTGCAGATAAAAGAGAATATGTAACATATACAGGATTTTTAAACGGTGTAAAAGTTAGTGTAACTTCAACAGGTATTGGAGGGCCGTCAGCTGCGATTGCTTTAGAAGAACTTGTAAAAGTTGGAGCAAGATATTTTATTAGAGTTGGAACTTGTGGTGGCATGGATATTAATGTAAAAGGCGGAGATATCGTTATACCTACAGGTGCAATAAGAATGGAAGGAACATCAAAAGAATATGCTCCTATAGAGTTTCCAGCAGTAGCGAATTTTGATATCGTAACAAAACTTGTTCAAGCTGCAAAAAATTCAGGTAAAGAATACCATGTAGGTGTTGTTCAATGTAAAGATTCTTTCTATGGTCAACATAGCCCAGCATTGATGCCTGTTAATTATGAATTGATTAATAAATGGAATGCTTGGCTTAAACTAGGTTGTTTAGCTTCTGAAATG
>USCK01000174.1 GCA_900553205.1 uncultured bacterium
CGCAATTCTTCGGATATAAACTAATTTTCAACATCTACTTAGTAATAACTTACCCCTTATTATAAGAGAATGCCTATTTCTTCCAAAACACGGCTTCTTATCTTATAGTCGAGTTCTTCAATCAATATAGATGTTGAGTTCATATTTTTATCATTATTCATTTTATCCAGCCATTTATTAAACTTAAATCTGTCTCCAGATTTTGTAAGGTTGGCTTTTATAAACTCTATTATTTTCATTTTATCCGTTACAGGGATAGAATGAATACCATAGTTCATCATATAGTCTTTAGCTTCCTTTAATGTTTTGATAAAGACACTTTGATCGAGCATAGGGATATTCCTTTTTTTTATTGCGAAATAATCTTTTTGCCATAATGAGATAATATACTGATAAAAACAGGGATCATACAAGGTCTTTCCTTTTATATTATCCCAAGTTAATTGTTTAGATAGGTGTCTTTCCCATCTACTTTCAAATCTTAACAAAAAACTTGTTCCCTTGTGTAATTGTTTCCCTTTGTCATAAAAAAGGCAAGAATGAGGATTATTTTCACCCATAGAATTATAATAAAGAGTTGATTTACATCGATTCCGATAACGACGGGGACAATCTTCTAAAAAAGGAAAATAACATTCCACCTTTCGAGACATTTCCAAATTTGCTGCTATGTCTATACGTGTTACAAGGGCATTTTGAATGTCTAATTGTAGGATTTCACTGAGTCGTTCTATTGCCAATTGAGTCGTTTTTCTATTCAAAGAAAACAAATCATATCCAAAATAGAATTTAGAAAGGCTCCCTTGTATGGTAACGACAGAAGGATAAATCGTAATTATTAGATTCTCTAATTGATATTTCCATGTATTTGATTTTATTTCCTTAAATTCAAAACAGGAGAGGAGATTTGAAATCTCGCTCTCCATACACCTTAGATAGAAATGTACCGTATCATACATGTTTGCCTCCTTTCTCCTTTAGCAACCTTTGTACTTCAGCATAAGAGTATAAAACTCTACGTCCGATATTAATCGCATGGAGAAAGCCTTGTCTTGTCCAGTCGGCTAACGTGGGTAATGATATACGCAATGTTTCTGCCGTTTCTTTACGTGTTAGAAACCTTACCTCATCACCACTCTGTTTTGCAGGCTTTAAAGACTCTATTTTGCTCTCTATTACATTAGAAAACATCTCTTGTAACTCTTGTAGAGTTACTCTTTCTAATATTATACCGTTTGACATAATCTTATAAATTTAAAATTATGCCACAAAGATCTAAGGTTTTAGATTTCCGTTTTTTCCGTTTTTTCCGTTATTCCCGTTCCGGAAACAAAAAAACAGAACAAATAAGATTAAATTGTTTCTTTTCTTCCTCTGATAAGCCATTAACGCCTTTATTGCAGACTGTTGTCAAATTACGTATTGTAACTCCATTTCTCTTATCTTCAATCTTCTCACAAACTGTAAAGCCAAAATATTCATAAAAGGATTTCAGACCTTGCGTATCTTTTTGAGATATAATGATACCTTTCGACTTCATAAATGCAAAAAGCTTCGCTAAGTAGTTCTTCTTTGAATATATACACATTCTGTCTTTAACGATACCCTCTTCTTCTAACCGCTTAATAAACGATTTTACATATTTGCAATATTCTTCCTTAAACAAATTTCTAAAAGCCTCTTTCTGATCTTGCTCTTGAATAGACTTATCATTTGAAACAGTTTCTTTCAAAGAAATCCAAGAACAAAAGCCATCCCCTGATTTTGATCTGCATTCTGATACAATTTTGTTAATGTTGATACCTTGTTCTTTCAAAATGTCAATTATAGGGATAAATACTTCAGGGATTATTTTTGCTTTAAATACTTTTTTGTTTCCTATTACTTGATTCAATTGTATATCCCACATCTTTTCTAACAATGCTTTAGCATAGATATTTAGATTTGTAGTTCGCATAAACAACAAATTTTCTTTAATACCTTCAATACAAGTATTCCGATAATTATTACACAATTGACCTAAATCGTTAGCTAATTGTATATTCCCTTCAAATGGTTTCTCTTTTTCACAGGTAGATGATTCATTCCTCAAACATTCATCTGCAGGTACTAACTCCCAATAAAAATGATTTATGTACTCTTCACCATATTTTTCTATTAAATAAAAAATGTTGTCGCAATAAGTTTGTATGTTTTTCATATTTTGATAATTATTTATACGTTATGACTATTATTGTTTTCTTCTTCGACTGAATTAAATTTCTGTGCAATTATATCAGCAGTTTCATCTTGCGTTAATTTGATATAATTGTTAAATATTTCTTCATTAGAATGTCCTGAAATACTTTTTAGCTCAAAACTATTAAGACGATCTTTTAAATATAAATCAGTAATTCCGCTACGTCTTGCTGTGTGACTACTCACTAGTTCATATCGAGGCCTAATAATATATCCTTTATCATCTCGTTTAAAAATAACCTCTCCACGTTCTTCTTTCATGGTCAGAACTGTACGCTCCATTTCAGCCAAAGACGGTACTGTTAGAGAAAGATCTTTTAGAATTAGTTTGATATATCGATTTAAAATGACATCACTTATACGGGGTATTTGGTAATTGTATTTTTCCATTATTTGAATTAGGTTATTATTCAAGATAGGTATTACAATGCTTTTCCGTGTCTTTTTCTGGACTAAACGAATAATTTTTGTTCTATTTTCTGTTTCTGCAAAATTATTGTATTCCAGACGACTATAATCACTAAAACGTTGACAAATATAACATCCGATAAGAAAGACATCTCGAACTTGATCTTTTAAACCATCTAATTTCATTTCATACAAAGCCTGTAATTCAATATCAGTCAGATATATTTCTTTTGCCTTATCTTTTTCCAGTACTTTCTTTTTGGTGAAAACTTTTAGTGCTGTAGAATTATTATGAAACCCTTGTTCCATTGCGTAGCCAACAATTGCTCGAAAACAAATAATATATTTATTGATTGTTGTTAACATGTATCCGCTTTCTTCCAAAGAAGAAATAAAACAATCTGCCAATGTTTTATCTATATCTTTCCATGTAAAAGGTTTTATTTTGTAAAAACGTTTAAAAACTTTCAGGAAACTATTCCATACTTTACATGTATTGGGACTATAGTTTTCTGACTTATATTTAATTTCTCCACTTTTAATACCCTTTACAAAATTCTCTAAATAGAGGACAATATTCTCTTTTCTAGCATTTTCTTCTTGCTTTTTAATGAGTTCTCTTTTTTGTTCCTCTAGGATTTCTTTTTCTTTTTGCAGGCGTAGACGTTCTCTTTCCTCTTCTATTTTAGCTTTCTCATAAATACCCTGTGAAATGAGATTGTCTATGGATAGGGAAATCTGATCCAACATTTCTTTTACTTTTTTACCTTCCTTAGTCTTGCCATACTCATTCCACTTATCGACATCTTTGTTAGCTCTGTTCCATTGTTGAATATCCACAGATACTTGAGTACAGACAATGATATTTAATTTAGGATTTCTTTTTTGTACTCTAAGATATACACTTGCATTGCCTTTGCTTTTTTGTGTACGTAAAAAATATTTGCCCATAACATATTTATTTATCAATTACATGGCAAATGTAGTTATAATTATTATTGATGCTACATTG
>USCK01000175.1 GCA_900553205.1 uncultured bacterium
AAGCCGATACAATAAAAGGCGACTTGATGTCTGTCATTGAAAAATCTGTTGATTCTCAGGTCGCTCATGACCGAATGGTTGAAATAATCGGTGAACATTGTAAAAATGGCAAAATCGATATGAATAGAGCTAATGAGTTGTATGACGCATTGGAGGCTAAGGCAAAAAGTCTAGGTGGTGTTGAAACTTTATCTCAGAAAAAAGCTAAGATTGAGACCCAAGTTAGAGAAATTGAAACTGCTCAAAGAATCGAAGCCGCTGAGGCTAAATCTCGACATCATGCAGAATTGCTAGATGAATATCTCGCAGAATCTGGAGAAAATCTACCTTCTGAAATCGGTACGAAAGAGTATTATGACGAGGCTTTATCGACTATTGATAGAGGTCTAAAAAATGGTTCAATAGAACCTCAAAAAGCTGAAGTTTTAAGAACTCAAGCAAAAGAGCAGTTAGCAAAACTTGAGTCAGAATCAAATCAACCTGTAACAGAAAAACCACTTACTAAAGAATCTTTGGAAAAAGATATTGAAGCGTTGAAACAAGGTGATGATATTTCTGAATATTTGGGCAAACTTGATGAGGCTAAAAAGCAAGGTGTTATTAACGATGATGAAGTTTATGAATTGACACAAAAAGCAACAGAAAAAGTCTCAGAAGTTGAAATTTTTGAATCTGAAAATACTCCAGATGGATTTCCAAAAAATCCATCAAAACCAGAACAATTAGAAAAGAAAACTCTTGAAGAAATTTTGGGTGACGAAAAAGCTCCAAAAACTGCTGATGAAGCTAAAAAATATGCAGAAGAACATGAAGATGCAGAATTTGTAGTTAGTGATGATCCTAATAATTGTGATATGTTATTTTTAGATAAAGAGCAAAATAATATAATCTATTATAATAAGGATGGTACAATAAATTCTTATCGAGAAATATCACCTTCTAAAGGTGTTAACCTACGAGATACAAACTTAGATTCTGATGGTACAGTTGAAAGCGTAGAAACTAGTGCTACTAACGGTGATTTAAAAATTGAGTACTATGAGAAAGGTAATCTTACACAAAAAGAATTGTATAGTAATGAGAATGAAGATTCGACAGCTCATCTGGTTTATTTTGATTCAGAAGGTAATATGACAGGTGCTAGAAAAGCTGTTCAAAATAAAGAAACAGGAACTTGGGAATATACTCCTAAATACGAATACAATACTAAAGATAATGTCTTTGAACTAAAGAATGAAAAAGGTGAAGTTGAATCTACAATAAAATATGATGAAGCTACAGAGCATTGGGCAGAATTTGATGCCGAAGGCAAAGTTGTACATGAAATCAAAAAGTCTGGAATTGTTATCCAACCTGAACTCGAATCTGAACCTACACCTGTAGGTGAAAATTCTGAAAATAACCCAGCGTCTGAAAAAGTGGAAAAACGAAACTCTGATGGTACAAAAATACCTAAGAAATTCAGAGGTCGTGATGATGTTACTTATGACCATAAGACAAAAACATATACAGAAAGAACTGAAAAGGACGGAGTAACAACCGAAAGTATATATGATTCTAAGGGTCGCTTGCTACAAGAAGTTGAAGGAAACCAAACCAAATACTATAATTCAAAAGGTGAAGTTATTGCAGAACAAGAAATCACAGACCATGGTATTAAACGCACGGAAAAATCTAAAGATTATGATTTAGATGTGTTGTTCAACTCTCTAGGTGAAGGTGAAAAGATTACTATAAAATATCATGAAGATAAAAAAGGTAACGCAGCTGAACCTGAGGAATTTATATACAACAAAGACAAAAATGTATATGAAAATAAGGGTCCAGAAGGTACTGTTTTTAAAACAGTAGAATATGATGCTAAAAATCATAAATGGACAATCAAAGATGCCGAAGGCAAAAAGATAGATTCTCAAAACAACATGAAGGAATCTCATATCAAGCGTAATATCGGAATCGGAGCAGGTGTTCTTGCGCTTGGTGCTTTAGCTTACGGAATTGCTACATCAGGTGATGACAAAAAAGTTAAAAAGGTCGATAAACAAGAACAGGTTAATCCTACGCCTAAGAATATTACTCCTGCGCCAAAAGCTGAAACTAAGGTTACTCTTGACGGCAAAGAAGGTACTATTGCAGAGGACGGTACTTTGACACTTGATGGCAAACCATATCCAAAAGATACTGACGGCACTTATACAATAGGTGATAAAAAATACAAGGTTGAAGACGGCAAACTTGTTGAGGTTGTCGATACACCTGATGACAATGGTGAAACAGGAGGTGCAGCTCCTGATGAATCACCTGAGGTTAAAGGTACTATAGACGGCAAGGAATATACTATCAAAGATGGTACTGTTACTATTGACGGAGATCAGTTTGATCCACATTCAGACGGTTTTTATTATATAGGTAATGCAAAATACACAATCGGTGCTGATGGTAAACTCGTAAAAGCTGATGAAACTACTCAATCAGGTAGTGCAGGAAGTGCTACTCAAACCGGTAGCGATAGTGCGCAAGCAGGTAATACCGGCGCAACCTCACAACAAACAGGCAACACCAATACTACAAATACTCATGTGACAGCACCTGCTCAGCCAGCTGATAGTTCAGCATCTACAAGAACTACAGGTACAACTCACAATGATACAAGTGTGACTACTCGTCATACAAATGTGCCTGCCGAAGAATCTCGTGTAAATTCTTCTCGTCCTTCAGAGCAAAGCGCAGAATCTCGTCACACAGGCAATACTCCTGTGACAGGTGTAACAGAACCTACAGATGAGCAAAAGCAAGTTGCAAAGACTTTGCAAGATGAGATATCAAGTATTGCTAATGCTGAGAACGCATTAGGTTTTATTCAAAAGATAGACATAGCAGTTCGTAAGGGGCAGATTACACCTCAGCAAGCTGAAGATTTGTTGGCAAAAGTTCAAACTTATGTGAAAACATTTGATAATGTTAGCCAAGGGTTAGATGAACAAAATCATTCTCCAGAACCAGAGTTTGGACTTGGTGAAGTCACTACTCCACAAGAGCCTCAACGTAAAGAAAAACAAGAAATAACTCCTATGGAAAGAATGGAATTGACTGAAAAAATTAGAAAAGCAACGGACAGAAAAGATATTGAAGAAATTCAACAAGAAATGCGTCAATACAAAGTATTCCCTGGTCGTAAGAATTTGCGTAGGGCATATAAGGCTAAGCTAAGAGCTATTAAACATCAAGACGAACCACAAAAAGTTGGAAAATATAACAAAAAATTCGAAAAACGTATGGAGAAAATCGAAGATTCTAAGGTTTATAAAAACGATAAAGACCAAATAAATCGTGAAAATTTTCAAAAAATGAAATATATTGATGATACTATAAAACGTCCAAAAATTTTCGATGATGGAATTTTTAATGCATAGTTACATCAAACTGACAGATTCCGTATCGAGTACGGAATGACGTATGTTTATCTGTCATTACGAGCGATAGCGAAAAATCTCTAACGGGTCTTGTATGTCATTGCGAACGAAGTGAAGCAATCCAGTTCCTTAATTGTTGGTTTTAAAAATCCAATATTGGTAAGATGCTGAAACAAGTTCAGCATGACTGTTGTTGCGTTTGTTGATTTGTTTTTCTTGTCTCTCTTGTCACCCTGAATTT
>USCK01000176.1 GCA_900553205.1 uncultured bacterium
CTCAGGTATTATTAATATTACCTTGAGATAATTATATCACAGATAAGAACTATTTTTTAGCTTGTACAGCTTCATTATGAGCTCTTGAACCAATTAATAAACCAAGAGTTCCTGCAAGTACAGCACCTATAATAGTATGTTGTACAGCTGTATTCTTGTTAAGTTGTTTTGCAGATTTTCTTAAAATCTTAAATACTTCATCAGATGTGCCTTCTGCTTTTTTTAGTTTCTGTGCAGTTTTATCAAAGTTTTTATTTGCAATATCTTTTGCAGCATAGGTATCTACTTTTTTATCAATTTTTGTTCTGTTTTGCAAGTCCATCAACTCATTTTTTACGGCAGTTTTATCAGGATTAGCAAATATTCTATCAAGAGCATCTTTTGTAGTTTCACCCTCTTTTTTGTTTACTGCATTTGATAATTCAGTACTATCTTCAATTTGATTTCTCATACTGTGAACATCAGCTTTGTAGTGTATTAAGTTTTTGAAAAATGAATTAACTTTGCCAAATTCTTTGTGTTCTTCTGGTGTCAATGTTGTTTCAAGTCCTTTGCTTACAACTTTTATAAAACTATCAGACGGACTTCCTTTTGAAATCCAAGTTTTTCTTGAAAAACCTTCTATAGCACCGACTCCGGCACCGATTACGATTCCTCGTTTTCCGTCATCTAAAGTTCTTTGACGAACAGTTTTAGTTTTTATATTATCAGTAGCACTAATAGCTTTTACCATATCTAACACTCCTTTTAAAGATGATTAATATGAATTAAAAAAATTCATTATTGGTTGACCCTCGTCAGAACAATGATAGCAAGAATTTATTTTTTAAGAAACACACATTATATACGATTTTCACATATTTTTACATTTAAAAACTTAGTATAAAATCAGTTTATTCTAAACTCAGCAAAATCAATATTATCAATTTCAAAATTGTACATATCAGCAAAAATATCTAAATCTTTGGTTGATAAAGCAGATATTATAATTTTATCAACTTCTTTAAGAGCTTTAGGGAAAGCTAAGGCATAAGCAATTTTAGGCTCGGGTATTCTTTGGAATATAGGTTTTATACTTCTGTATTTTTCAGGAATTTGCCATTCGTTTTTAAGCAAAATACCTTCATTAAAAGTGTTTCTGGAGTGAACTTCAATACCTTTTTGTTTTAGTTCTGGCAAGATTCCTGCAAATCTTTGGTCAAAAATGTTTAAAGGCAACTGTACAATATCAATATCATAGCTGTCTATAACTTCTATAAGTTCATCAGGGTTAGTAACGGAAACACCGATTTTATAGACATATTCTTTGTCTTTAAAATCACTGACTAAATCCCAAAGTTCAGGGTATTCCAATACCTCTCTCACAGAATGAAACATTAACCCGTATAATTCGATATAACCCAGTTTCTTTTGAGAAGCATAAAAGGTGTCTTTTATGCGTTCAAAATTGTCATATCGTGACAAAGTATAATCACATTTGACAGTCTTTGTCACAACATCAAAATTCTCAAGGTTATATTGTCCCAAGCAGGCTTCACTATCTCTATATAGAGCAGATGTATCAAGAACTGTTATACCAAGGCTTGTTGCGTGGTCTAAGAGTGTTTGGACATTATCAGCCTTACTTATTATTGAAGTATCAAGCGCAAGTTTCATAATTATTTAATAAAGAAATTATTTGTACTAGAATCAATGCCTGTACTAAAAAAGTTTTTAGGCTTTGTTAAAAGCATATTTGTCTTGAATTGAGGAATATGTTTGCTTTCTTTAAATTCAGGACGTTTTCTGCCTTGAAACATTGTTTTGGCAGCCTCGGTATTCAAAAATCCCAAAGTTTCCCTCAATTCATCACTCTTTATCAAGTGCTGTGTCATATTAGTACATGCTACTTGTTCTGCATTTATCAGTAAAAAGTTATCAATATAATCAGAAATTGTTGAATGTGATGGATAGGTATAATTAGTTATATCAGCATCCTCTACTTGTTTTTCTTCTCTTTCTAAATCTGATTTTAAACGTTTTTCAGTAGCTTCATCTTTTGCAAATTCTTCCAAAAAAGAATTTTGTCCCTCTTTATCCATTGAACCAGAATTTGTGCTATCTTTTATAGCATATTTTTCTCGAGGAATAAAATTATTAGAATAAACCCCTAATGTCATTTTTTCTGTTTCCTTCTAGTTCACACTATTCTATATAATGATATTACGGAGAATTTCAATATTTATTTACAAAAGTTTAGTTAATTTCATCTATTTATATGAAAAGCAGTTATCTGATTTAGATAACTGCTTTGATTTTTTGATTATTAATTATTTTATTTATACTTCTAAAACCTCTCCAATAGGCATAATTTGAGCCTTTTTGCCCTGTTATCATTTCGCCTAATACATTTGAAACTTGCTTTAATAAAGGTTCTTTTGCTCTAGGTGAAGCATCTACAAAATCGGCTTTTGGATTTAAAAATCTATTACCCTTATTTGTTACTGTAACGAGTATTTTTGAAGAGAAGTCTTTTTTAGCTTCAGGAGAGGTATATGATCCTTCCATAATAGTTGGAAATAAAGTTTTGGCATCTTCAAACATCACTTCTTTATTTGCTTTTTTAGCAACTTTGCTGAGAATATTTAGAGCGCTTTTTAAAGTGTTATACGCATCACCAGCCATTGCATGTGGGTGATAAATTTGAACATCTCCTCTTTGTGCAATATAGTCATTTTTTGTAGTTTTTAAATATTCGTTGTATTTTGCTCCTGTAGCTTTTACTTCTTGCGAGATTGTTCTTATGGGGCGTGCTACTGATTTTGGTTTAAAATTTATTCCAAACATTTTTTACCTCCGTTGGTTATACAGTCGATTTAATATCCATAAATAATATTTTTTGCTAATTATGTAAACTTTTGTAAAAATACAGAACAAAAATCTAAAGTTTCTACAAAAAATGTCGTCAATAAAAATGTCGATAAATGGAAAATAGGGGTAATAAATATGGTATCAATAAATGCAATTAACGGAGCAGCTAGTCAATATCAACAAATGAATCAGGTAAATGCGATTAAACCTGAAACAAAGCAAGAATTGCAAGCACTTGGTATCAATTCTCAAAATATAAAAACAGAAACTCAAGCGCAACAAATAATAAAAGAGTTTAAAGAACTACAAAATGTTCAAAACCAAATGCAAGTTCAAGGTCCTCAAAATGTACAGGACATAAGAGCTACTCAACAAGTCGGTAAAGTCGAAGATTCTCAACAAACACAAGCTTTCGCTGGTGGTCAAGCAGGAGCTATTCAAGGTCAACAACCTTTCCAAATGGCAAATGAAATTACAGCACAACTTAACAGACTTAAACTAGGATTAATTTAATAACTAATTATAACTTTCACATAACCTACACACATATTTAAGACTTACTATAAAGTAAGTCTTTTTATTTTAGAGATTAAATTTTTGTAGAAAACAAATAACCTACCTGTTGAATATATTTAACAATATCTTTTTAGTTTAATAATATTGTTAAAATAAATCTTTTTCATACTTCCAGCTATTCTTAATTCCAAGAGGCAATTTG
>USCK01000177.1 GCA_900553205.1 uncultured bacterium
CAAGAAGTGTTTAATACACAAGTTGCTGAAGATTATGATTATTTAAATTTATTAATTATGAAAATGTATAATCCTAAAACTTATAATTATTTATTAAAAGAAGAAAATCCATTGAGAACAGAAGCTTTACTATCAAATTGGGAGAATTTTGATTCTCCACATAGTACTTCATTCTTTAAAATGATTACTCCAACTCAACTTAATGCAATGAAAAATAATGCTTTGGTTCCTAGAGAATTAGGATTGTTTGTCGCTTCTTCTGATAAATTTTATGAAGACCCTCAAGCTGTTAAAAAATTCAGCGAACAACTTGCAAAAGCATCATTCTCTACTGACGTAGAATTATATAGAGGTGAAAAAACTGTAGGTATGTTTGATACAATTCCACTTGATAAAAAATTGCAAAATCATTTAAAAGAACTTGTTGAAAGTAATAAAACAAAGGCTCAAAACTTAATGGTATCCAGATATACAGGCTTATATCAAGAAAGTGCAAATATAAGTTTATATGATTTTATAATGCAAAAAGAAAATCTTTCATTAGCAGATGCAATGCAAATTGCTCGGTTCGGTTCGGAACAAGATATTGAAACAATATTAAATTTAATAAAAAAATCAAAAATAATAGATACCCGTTTCAAATCTTTATCTTTTGATAAAGGAATGGCATCGGGTTGGAAAAATCACAATACCGGAAATAATGCGACTATATTGCATACTGCAAACGTAAAAAAAGGTACACAAGGTATATATCACGACACAAACAATGGACAAGAAGAGGTTATTCTTAATAATACAGCTAAGAAAATGACTTTTAGAGATGTTGTTTATGATAAAAAATCAAACACGTTTTATATAAATACTGATATTGAAAATACTAATAATGCATAAAAAATTATTTTATTAAAATTTTCAAATTATCTTATAACAGAGCGTTCAAGTTTTCTAACAAAACGTGTTGGCAAGTTCTCGTTTTCTGCATTGATAGAATCAACAAGGATTGTTTTACAACCCAAAAGTTTGCCTGCAACAATATCTGTCAAAGGTCTGTCACCTACCATAACTGCTTGTTTTGGTTCTATACCGATATCTTTTAAATAACTACGCATTTTTTTAGGATTAGGTTTTGAGGCATGTCCGATTACTGTAAAATCAGATTGAGAACGTACTTTGTTTATATAATCTTCATTTTTATTATTTGAAATAACGGCAACAGTAAATTTTTGTTTGACATCATTTAACCACTCAACCGTTTCAGGTCTGTATTCACCTGATTTTGAAATCATTATTGTACTATCTAAGTCAAACATAATAACCTTGATTCCTTGTTGTTCGAGTTCATCAAGGTCTATATCATAAACACATTTCAAATTATAATCAGGCTTAATTATCATTATTCTTTATACCTACAGTTCTGATTATTGCATATTTATAATCTTTTATTTCATCTCTAAATTTGATATACAACTCATCATTTGTATTTGCAAACTCTAACGATTCACCATCTTTATTTTTAATCTCTACAGCTTGAGTAATAAATTTTTCAGAAGGTGAAATTACTTCTATATCAGAATTGAGATAAAATTTGTTCTTAACTTTTACTTTGTAAACATCATCTAACTTATCCCAAACTTCGCATAAGAAATCTGCACCAGCTAGACCTTTTGATATATTGTAACTATAACCATCTGATGGATATTCACCATCTCCCAGATAAAATCCTGTTGTATAACCTCTATTTCCAACTTTTAAAAGTTCTTCGAAATATGGTGTCAAATCAGCATTTCTATCGGCATAAACTGTGTCGATAGCCTCTCTATATGCTTTTGCAACTGCTGAAACATAGTACAAACTTTTTGTTCTACCTTCAACCTTCAAAGAATCAACTCCAGCATCAATCAACTTGCCCAAATGTTTAACCAAGCATAAATCCTTTGTACTCATAATATGAGTTCCTCTGTCAGTTTGCTCTATTTCGTAGTATTGTCCAGGACGAGTTTCTTCTACGAGTTTGTAACTCCATCTGCAAGGTTGACAACAATTCCCTTGATTAGCTTCACGTTCACCGTTAGTCATATAATCACTTAATAAACATCTACCTGAGAAAGAAACACATTGAGCTCCGTGTATAAAAACTTCTAATTCCATATCCGGAACATGTTCTTTTATTTCTGCCACATCTTTAATAGGAAGCTCACGAGCAAGAATTGAACGTGTTGCACCCAAGTCTTGCCAAAACTTGACAGCTTCATAATTTAGAGTATTTGTTTGAGTGCTTATATGTAATGGTGTATTTGGCATATATTTTTGTGCCAAACGAATAATCCCCATATCGCTTATAATAAGAGCATCAGGGTTAGAGTCTTTAATTCTATCCATGCAAGATTCTAATAATTTGATATCTCTATTAAAAGCAAAAATATTTAGTGTAAGATATGCTTTTTTACCTAAAGAGTGAGCTAAATCTATGGCTTGTTTAAGATTCTCCATAGTAATAAGTTCACCTTTTCTCATAGCTCTAAGGCTAAAATCTACTACTCCAAGATATACTGCATCTGCACCATACCTAATTGCATATTCAAGTTTTTCCAAGTTGCCTGCCGGCATTAATAATTCAGGTTTAATCATAGTAACAATGTTATCATAAAAAGAGTTTGTGAGGAATTTATAATTTACAAAAATGAGTAAGCTATAATATAATAATTATGAATGGAGAAACTTGTATGTTCTTTGAAGGCAGTGATCAAATAAGATATTTAAGAAAAAAATATTCCAAAGAAAAATTGATAATTTTTACAGGTGGCAAGAAAAAAGCTGTTTCTCAATGGAGAAGAGTTCTTCATAAAGTTTTGCAAGTGCTATCAAAAGAGTTGAATTACGATTTATATATATTTGACCCTGTCAATGATAAAGCCTTGTCTAAATACGGGGCAGTTTTTAGGTATGACGAAACTTGTATAAAACCTGCAATGTTCAAGATAGAGGATATTGTAGAAGCAGGTTGCAGAAGGGCGTTTGTATTAAATACGGATATTATTGATAAAAGACTCTATAACGAAAACATATCTTATAGATTTTTATTTTTATCAACGATTAAAGAGATTTATCTTCCTGAATCCCAACCAAACCACAAAATTAATATCGGAGGTGCCGATATATTCAATGTGGTTAGAGATGTTGAGGGGTTGAATACAGAGAAAGTTTGTTATTGTAATAAAGAATGTTTAAAGGAATTTAAAGAAAACTTGTTTAAGTATCCAGATAAACTTGTTTATTTTAAAATGGAGAAAAAAGACAAAAACAAACATATAAAAATAATTGACAATTTGTTAGAGTAATGGAGAAGTGTCCGAGTGGTTTAAGGTGACGACCTCGAAAGTCGTTGTGGGAGAAATTCCACCAAGGGTTCGAATCCCTTCTTCTCCGTTTTTTGCTTTTAAATACAGACTTTAAAAAATCAAAACCCTACATTTCATTCAAATTTATTATAGAAGATTTTGGTTTTTCGAGTTTTGGTTTTTCTATAGGATTAAATATTTCATATAAACACG
>USCK01000178.1 GCA_900553205.1 uncultured bacterium
ATCATTATAGTATCACTAACAAATTGCAAGGTAAAATTTTAAATACTCAAAATCTGAATTTCTTGATTTATGGTAGTAAATACCCTACTTGGCTAATATGAAAATTACGATTAATTACTTAAAGTTATATTATAAATATTTTATAGTTGGGCTATAATAGTAAGACTGGTCTGGTGGAATAATATATGGATATTTTTGAAGATAATTTAATATCTCTGAAAACAATCGAAGAACGATTCGGTAAAACCGAAGCGAACAAAAAAATATTACAAATCTTTGAAATGCTAAACAAATTAAAATTTTATAAAAAAACTGCTAATCCAAATCAAGAAATACTATATATGACTGCAATTGCAAACCTGAGAATCGCCATAGAAGAATTAAAAACTGAGAGTACCTGTTATGTCAAATGATACTGTTCCGAAAACTATCCAATATTATGAGCTTATGGATATCAAAAATATTTTAGAAAAATATGCTAAAGAGGCTGATTCTGAAATTTTATCTGTTAGCTATAACGAAGCAATTGAAAATATTAAGAAAATTCTAGCAGGTTTATAGTTTTCGTTGTAAAACAATTTCTTTTTGACTATAATTCTCTTATGGTAATAAATTTAAACAACTTTTTAATCGGGGATAATAAGCTAACGATTTTAGCTGGACCTTGTGCTATTGAATCACAAGAAATACTTGACGAAACAGCTTGTGCATTAAAAGAAATATGCCAAAAGTTAGATATCAATTATGTATTCAAATCCTCTTTTGACAAGGCAAATCGTTCTTCAATAAACTCTTTTAGAGGCCCCGGAATAGAAAAAGGACTTGAAATGCTAAAGGCCGTAAAGGATAAATATGATTTGCCGATAGTTACGGATATTCACACTCCAGAACAAGCTTCAAAAGTTGCAGAGGTTGCTGATATTTTGCAGATTCCTGCATTTCTTTGTCGTCAAACAGATTTGTTGGTATCAGCAGCTAAGACAGGAAAGATTGTAAATATCAAAAAAGGTCAGTTCCTAGCACCTGAGCAAATGAAGTCTTTAACTCAAAAGGTTATAGATTCAGGAAATAATAATATAATGTTGACAGATAGAGGAACAACATTTGGGTATAACAATTTGGTTTCAGATTTTCGTTCCATAATGATAATGAAACAATTTGGTTTCCCTGTAGTGTTTGATGCAACTCATAGTGTTCAAATGCCTGGGTCAAACGGTGATAGCACCGGTGGCGACCGAAGATTCGTACCACTTCTTGCAAATTGTGCAATGGCAGCAGGCGCTGATGTGTTGTTCTTTGAGGTTCACCCAAACCCTGATAAGGCGTTGTGTGACGGCCCTAATATGTTAGCTTTGAAAGATGCAGAAAAAGTTTTCGCAAAATGTAAGGAAATTTTTGAGGTCATAAGAAAATGATAGTAAAACAGTTTGTAGAAGGATTTATCGCAAACAATAATTACCTTCTTATAGATGAAGATTCTAAAGAAGCAGCTCTAATTGATTGCACTGATTATATAAGCGAGTTGGGAGCTGTTTTAAAAGAGTATGATGCAAAACTAAAATATATTCTTTTAACTCATGGACACTTTGACCATATAATGGGAGTTCCGAAAATAAAAAAAGAGTTTGGTGCAAAAGTTTACTTGCATAAAGATGATAAAGAGCTTGTAGATAATTCTGACGAGTTTATGATATCTGTTGGTATGCAACCTTTTGAACATCCTGAAATTGATAAATATATTGATGAAGGTGAAGAAATTTATTTGGGTAAAAATAAAATAGAAGTGATTCATCTACCGGGGCATACTCAAGGTGGTGTTGGTTATTTGGTAGATGGAATGCTTTTTTCCGGTGATTCAATATTCTTAGAAAGTATAGGTAGAACGGATTTGCCTGGTGGAAATCATAAACAACTTATTGAATCAATAAAAAACAAAATATTTTCACTTGATGGTGATACAATATTATATGTAGGACATGGAACAAATTCTACAGTTGAACACGAAAAGAAATATAATGAATATGTGTAGAGGAAGAAATGAAAGATAAATTAAACAATATTTATGAATTGGCTAGTAAAGATATCGAAAATGCACAATCAAGTGCAGATTTAGATGAAGTTAAATTGAAATATCTAAGTCGTAAAGGTGAATTTAATTCAATAAAAAAAGGTTTGAAGGATTTATCTGTAGAGGATAAAAAAATCGTTGGAGCTTTAGCTAACGAAATTACTCAAAAATTAGAATCAGCACTAAAAGAAAAAGCTGAAATCTTCTATAGAAAAGAATTAGACGAAAAGCTAAAAAAAGAAAAGATTGATATTACTTTACCTAGCAAATTTATATCAAGAGGTAAAGTTCACCCTATAACATCTACAACAAATGAAATCGTTTCAATCTTCCAAACTTTGGGATTTTCTTTAGTTCCTACAGAATTTGCACCGGAAGTTGAAACAGAATATTATAACTTCGATATGTTGAATGTACCAAAAGATCACCCAGCTCGTGATGTTCAAGATACATTCTTTACAAAACTTGCATCTAATACAGTTTTGAGAAGTCAAACTTCTAATGCTCAAATTAGAACAATGGAAAATATGACTCCACCAATAAAAGTTATTGCACCAGGTAGAGTTTATAGAAACGAAACGGTAAATGCTCGTAAGAACAACTTTTTCCACCAAATTGAAGGCTTGTATGTTGATAAAGGCATAACTTTTGGTGATTTAAAAGGTGTATTGAACGAATTTATCAGAATTTATTTCGGTTCTGCTCGTCCAACAAGATTCAGAAGCAGTTTCTTCCCATTCACTGAACCATCTGCAGAAGTTGATGTTCAATGTATCATGTGTCAAGGCAAAGGTTGTAGAACTTGTAGTGGTACAGGCTGGTTAGAAGTTTTGGGCTGTGGAATGGTTGATGTAAATGTACTCAAAGGCGTTGGCATTGACCCAGAAGTTTATACAGGTTTTGCTTTTGGTATGGGTATTGAACGATTATCAATGCTAAAATATGCTATTGATGATATTCGTTTATTCTTCAATAATGATGTTAGATTCTTAAAACAATTCTAAGATTGTTTTAAATTTTCTAAAAAGTTTTTGTTATCTATAAGAGCATCTTCTGATGCTCTTATTATGTAATGTGGTGAATTTTGAAAAATGTAATTGGCAGTATTTTGGATATCTTGTTTGCTAATAGTATCAATGATATCTAACTTCTGATTAATTTTATTTGCCCCGTATGGTGAAAGCATACCATCAAGCAAAGATGTTGTTATATCTTTTTGTTTATAAGAATTTTCAAGAATAGATAGTTTTAGAGTATTCTTGGCTGTAACTAATTCTTTATCTGTAGGAGGGTTTCGTTTTAGGTCATTTACTATTTTTTGAGTTTCAGTAAATGCGTTTTGAATATTTGATTTATTATCGGTGTCTGTAAGTATTCCAAGACTTAATATTCCACAATCACCTGCAAAGAAGTTTACGGTATCGGGTTGATAACCGAGTTTTGA
>USCK01000179.1 GCA_900553205.1 uncultured bacterium
ATTATCAACAAAACAAATACAATTAGGATTCTTCGATTTAACAATTTTACAGATTTTTTCTATTGTATCAATATTTATTGAAGGTCTTAGAGAATATCCTCTTGAACGTTGAATTTCTACCATTGTAACAGTTTCATCAATTTTGTTTTCTATACCTTCAAAATCGACTGAGCCATCTTCTTTTAATGGAACTTCATCATACAAAACACCATGACCCATCAAAGATTCAGGACGAATTTCTTTTCTGCCTTCGACCTTGCCAATAACCTCAAGCATTGTATCATAAGGAGTTCCGGTAACAGAAACAAGTTTGTCGCCATAGTGTAAATTCCCAAATAATGCGCAAGCAATTGAATGTGTACCTGAAACAAAATGGTTACGAACAATCGCTTTTTCTGCAGAAAATACTTGAGCAAAAACATTATCAAGAGTTTCTTTACCCATATCATCATGTCCGTATCCTGATACAGTATAAAAATGTTCAGGTGATACTTTGTTGTCTATAAAAGCGTTCAAAACTTTTTCTTGGTTAAAATCTCTTATTTCTTCAATATATTCAAACTCAGGTTTCAATATTTGTTCTGCTTGTTTAAATTTTTGTTCTGTTTCTGGTTTCATAATTTATCCTTAATAATATTGGCAATCATGATAATGATATTTCAAGCGTAAATATTCGTCAAATAGAGAATATCTTTTGAGCTTGAAAATCTATAATCCCAGTATGAGATTTGTATTAATTTGTTTTATTTTCTTTTCGCTTGTTTGTATGGCTCAAGAAGGATATCGAGTATATGATTATAGAACTAACCTTTCACAGGGGAATGGAAATATTCCGACTGTATTTATTTTGGACTATTCAAACAGTATGAATATGCGAATAAATGGTGAAAGTAAATATTCTATTCTAAAAAGGTGTTTTCAAAATTTAATAACACAAATTCCTGATGAAACACCTGTTGGGGTAAGAGTTTATGGTCATCATTGGGGCTTGACAAGTCTTGATGCGTGCAAAGCTACAACTATGGCAGAAGGGATTAATAAATATAATAGAGATATTATTTTAGAAAAGATTGCTAAATATCGTCCAAGAGGTATGACACCCATAACGTATTCTCTAAAAGAAACGATAGAAAAAGATTTTCCACAGAATGAATCTCCAAAACATATCATTTTGGTTACAGATGGTGGTGAAAATTGTGACGAAAGTCCTTGTGAATATGTGATGAATTTAATAAAAACTCGTAAAGATGTAAAAATTGATGTTATAGCAATAAATATTGATAATATAGATGATTTAGACCAGTTGAAATGTACTGCAAATGTTACAAGTGGCAAGTTGTATAATGTTAATACAGAAGCCGAATTGCAGCGAAGTTTTGACGAAACAATAACGGATAGAAAAAAGGTCAATGCTTTGATTGTGAAATAGCTAGGGGATTAATGTGGCACTTTGTTTTCACCTACTTACGAAATTGATTATCATTAAGACATCAAATTGACAGATTCCGTATCAGAGTACGGAATGACTAATTGATATTTTTTATTCTAGACAAATTCAAGAAAAACTTAACCAAAATGATTAAAACATTTATTTCCTAGTTCATTGAATTTTTCGACATTATTTTCTGTATTCAGTTTTATTACACAATCATCTTTTGGTAATACTTCGCCAATGATTATATAATCCTTCAGACTTGGCAAAAGTTCCACAGGAACTGTAGCAACTATTTGATAATCTTCGCCACCGAATAAAATAAGGTCTTTATAATCAGAAAAATATTCTTTAATTTTTGGGTCATATAATATTCGTTCGAAATCAACAGACATTGTACATTCACTCGCTGAACCTATTTTGAACAAAGCATCAAACAAACCGTCCGAAGTATCCATCATTGCATAATCTTCTTGTATTTGTTCTGATATTTGTTTTGCAAAATCTATTTGAGCAACAGGCATCAAATGAGCTTTTATCAAATCTTTATCAGGTTCTAAATTATTCTGTAAAATTCTTAATCCTGCAGCACTAGAACCATGAACCCCACTTGTGATAATTTTGTGTCCGATTTTTGCGTGACTTCTTGATGATATTTTTCTATCTAATGTTTTTCCAATAACAGAAATAGAAATATATAATTTATCCGACCCTGTAATATCTCCACCAACTATTTCTACATCTAATCCTTTTAGAGCGAATTTTGCGCCTTCATAAAACTCAACCACAGCCTCGTCTTCAATTTGTTTGGGCAAAGAAAGTGCCACCGTAAGATAAGCAGGTTTTGCACCTGAAGCTGCTATATCACTAAGATTAACCATTACGGATTTGTATCCTATTTGATAAGGACTCATCATGTGTTTGCTAAAATGGACATCTTCTACAAGACTGTCTTGTGAAATAACGATTCCCAAATCTTTTAAATATGCGCAATCATCACCGATATATTGAGATTTTAGTGTGTTTTTAATTTTATTTATAAGATTGATTTCATTCATAAAGAAATTTTATCAGAAATATTAAACCTAGTCGATGTGGTTAAATTTATCTTTTAAAAATTAACACTTTATACCGATTTTAAATTATAGATTTCAGAAATAATGTATTTATGGAAATTATTAACTTTTTCAAAACACTGAATAAGAAAATCAATAAATTTGATAAACTCGCACCTAAAACAAATCCGTTTGCAATGCCAACACAAATAACTCTTGTTTGGGTCGATGAAGAATGCCCCGTAAAAGAACGGTTTGAAAAAGAGTGACAGTTATTTAAGGTGTTAAAAGAACAAACAGGAATTATTCTACAGTATTATTCGGATTAGCCTTAAACTCATTCATTGCTTTATCAAGGTTGAAGTTTTTATGGATTTCTGTGAACAGGGCTTTTGCGTTTTGTACATTTTGTTTTGTATATAGTTGCATTGACGCATTTTCACCTTTGTTGGTAATTTTCCCGTCAAGATTTTTTACATCACATTTTGTCTGGTCAGCATCAAGCATATCGGCAGCCATAGCAGAGGTTGCATATTCACCGATATCGACTTTTCCGTCATTATTAAGGTCAAGAGCTTCTGCAGTCAATTCAGGGGATTGCAGTTTTTCATTCAGTTCTTTGACTGATACTTCGTTTTTTTTGCCCAGTTCTTCATAAGCATTGCCCATAAGTGCTTGGGTTGAGTAGTTTCCTGTTGGGATATATCTGTATTCAAATTGTAGAGGTGGCAAATCGGGAGATTTTGCAATATCTTTGATGTATTGGTTGTAATTAGCGACAGCATTACGCCCGTATTTAACATCAGGCGATGTTACTTTTTTGTCGTATATACCATTTTGTCCGGTAATTGTAGCTATATTGCCACTAACAGAATAAACCATAGATTTACCTCCACACACTTTTATATATTTATATAAAAACTACTTGGTGTAAAAAATTGCTATGTGAGTTAAGGAATATTACGGCATTTTGAGAGATTGTTATAATAAGGTGAAATAAAATCTTTGACATAGAATGCTTAA
>USCK01000180.1 GCA_900553205.1 uncultured bacterium
TCCTTTGCCGAAACTCTGAGAGCGTGGAAGAAATTCAAGAAGGGTCTAATCATTGTTTAAGCTTACAATTTACCATTGGTAAGATGCTGAAACAAGTTCAGCATGACTGTTGGGGCGTTTGTTGATCTAGAATTTTATATCAAATCCTCTGATAAATCTCTAAATTGAGGATTCATTTCTTTTATTAAATTAATTTTCCATTCCCTATGCCAACGCTTTAATTGTTTCTCTCTATTTATTGCGACTTCAATAGAATCAGTTATTTCATAATAAACCAATTTATTAACATTATATTTTTGCGTAAATCCCTCAATAACCTTATTCTTATGTTCTAAAATTCTTCTTGGTAAATTACTTGTTACTCCAATATAAAAGGTCGTTTCAGAATAATTTGTCATAATATATACGGCACAAATTTTTTTCATTGACTAATTATAACATAATTCGCACTTTATTCTTTCATACCTTTCTATTGCATGACAATACTTTTCTGCAGGCTTTATATATCGTTACATTTGTCTGTTATTTCGAACTCCTCTATGTTAGAATAATCTCGGTGTTTACTGATTTACAAGGAATGTAAATTTTTGTAACAATAGTGATAGCTGTATAGCAAAAAATTATCTTTAAGATGCTTATTATAAATGTAGATGTTAGTTTGGAGTTGGTGATTTATGGGAATTGACACAAGTAATGCGAATAACAGGGTAGCTCTGATACCTCCTACTGCGCAAAATTGTCCACCTTATGCCCACACCCATGTCCCTATTGAACATATTCCTGACGAAACAAAACTTTTACCAAACAATGTAAAAACAAGAACTATGCGTTCTTTCCAAAAAATCACGAGTGCTTTTACCGAATATCCTGCTAAAGGACTTCAAGGTCATAAAAAATCAACTTTTTATGAATTTTTAACTATGGGTTCTGTTCCATATATCCTTGGTAGTGCAACATTTATGGCACTATTCAACGGCATGGCTCACTGGTTCCCTAACTTCGATAAAAAAGGTGCAAGAGTTAAAGGCAACAAGCTCGCTCTTGGGGTTATGTTCTTTGCTGCTGCTAAAAGTTTATCCAAAAACTTTGTAACTAAACCAGTAAAAATGGCTACAGGTATTGATACCGAAATGCCTTACCAAAAAGTATCTTATACAATTCCAACTACAAAAGACGATACTCCGGTTCCTGAATATGAACAACATTACATCTTTGAGAGCCGAGATTTCCCACGCTATGACAAGTTATACAATATAGAAAAAGGCAAACCTCGTAACTACTACTACGATGAAATTGCAAGAAAAAATGGCTTAGGTACCAACCTCGAAGCCTCTGACGCTGATGTTAAACCTCTTATCAAAGATGTTATTTCTCGCTCAAGCACTGCTAAAAGTTTATCTACTTATGTTTGGGGTGGCGTTGGTGTTGCTTTAGCTTCTCAAAATTCTTGGGATAAATTCTTCAAAGCTCTGTCAAAAAACTCTTGGACAAAAATTAAACCTAATCCTAACGAAAATAACTTTATCAACTTTGTTGACAAAATTCACAATACAGGTAGCAACCTTTTGAGAATTACAAAAAGTTTTGGTCGTAACTTTATTGAAGCCTCAAAAGAATTATATAAAGGTCCTGAAGCTGCAAAAGGCTTTGAAAAACATGCCGGAAAAGGTCTTTTAGCCTTTGCAACAACATTAAGTGTATTGGGTGCTTTAAACACTATCCATGGCGCTAAATCTATAGGAAAAGAAAAAGCTGTTATTGACCCTAACAAGAAAGTTGTGGTGGATTAATGTCTAGTATGATTCAAAATTATGCCCACAGTATTAATCAAGGTATTTCAAATGTAGAAAATACCACTAAAAAGTATTATGATAACTTGACTGATGTAAATTCGGACAACTTGCTTAAACCTCTTGACGGTAAAGGGTATTTAGTAGAAAACAATCTTGTAACAGCACCTGTTGAAATGGCAAAAGATTCTTATTACACTGCTAAATCTCTTCAAAAAGGTATTGCAGGCAAAGCTAATGACCACGAACTTGGAAAACTTAATGATCTTGGTCTAAAACTTGGTGGGCTTACAATCGCAACTTACTTGATGACAAAAAACTCAACACCAAAAACTAAAGCTATGGAATTTATCGGGTTTGGTTCTTTCTTAGCAAGTATGGCTATTTGGCCAAAAGTTGCTTTACAATGGCCTGCTCAACTAATCCATGGCTTCAATTTCAGAAAACAATATGTTGACGAACAAGGCAGAAAAAAATTCGTAACACAAGACCCTAACTATATTCCATTTGATTTATACAAAGGCAAGAAAAAAAGCGAAGACCTTAGTGTAATCGGTGACAGAATGGGTATTTCTAAGAATCAAAAAGACAGAAATGAAGTTGTTAAAGAACAAATGAGAAAAATCTCTGTTCAAAACAACACATTGTGGATGCTTACAGCAGGTGTTGCAACTCCAATTATGACAGCTCTTACTTGCAACCTTGTTGATAAACCTCTTGGCAAATTCACTGAAAAAATGACTAACAATAAAATCAACAAATTAGCTGATGATATTGATGCTTATATGAACGGCGATAAATCAGTTGAAGCTAAGATTGTTAAAAATGTTGATAAAGATTCTGAAAAGAAATTGGAAGGTATTTTATCAGCCAAGAAAGGTCAAGCAGTTACAGAACAAGATATAACAAAAATCTCTGAAGCTTTAACAGAAGGCTTTGATACACAAACAAGAAAAGTTGCTCATAGAGATTTGTCTTATATGTTAGCTGCTGATAAAACGATTGTTAATGAAAACACAGTTTCTGATATAGCTTCTAACATGACAGAAAAACTTGATGCAAAATATGGTGAAGGTTTTGCAAGCTCTGTATTGGATACAAAGAAATTAAACGAACATGTTAATAACTTTATGCAAGCTAACGGAAACCCTACAAACGGTGTTCTTGAACCTAACAAAGCTGAAGAATTAAGACTTTCTTTAACTCAATTTGTTCAAGATTCAACTCAAGCTAATGATTCAATAAGACCTGCAAGAAAGAAAGTTATCAACTCTATTGCATCTGATTCTATTCAAGAAGTATTCGGCAAAAACAAAGTTGCTGTTCTTACTGATGATTCTGCAAAATATATCTCAAAAGCAGGTCATATCCTTAGAAAATTCAGAGCTGTTGATGAAACAATAGGAACTGCTACTCACTTCAAAACAGAAAAAGCTGCAGAAACTGTTGCAGGCAACAACTGGGGCGATGTTACAGAAGTATTGATTAAAGAACTTCAAATCACTCCTAAAGAATTAAACGAAGCTAAAAGTAGTGAAACACTTACAGCTCAATTATTCACTAAAAAACTTGAAGAATTAGCTAAAGATGATACAAGATACAAAAAAACTGTTTCAGCTATCTCTGAAAAGATGTTGGAATTAGATACTAAACTTGATAACCCTCAAGAAGGCAAAAAGCCTGTTATGGATATTCTACTTGGTG
>USCK01000181.1 GCA_900553205.1 uncultured bacterium
CCATTCCGTGATTATCTGCAACACTTCTGATGATTTTTAATCCTTCTTCTCCTAAACCTTGAAATGCGTATGGCGAAGTTCTAGGTTTGAAAGCTCCACCTCTTAGAATTTTTACATTAGATTTTTTTAGCGCTTCTGCAGTTTTGTCCATTTGCTCATAGCTTTCAACAGTACAAGGGCCTGCGATTAGTCCGGTATGCTTACCTCCAAACTTGATTCCATTGACTTCGATAATTGTATCTTCTGCTTGGAACATTCTGCTTGTAAGTTTGAAGCCTGATGAAACTTTTATAACCTCTTGAACTCCGTCAAGAAGCTCAATATTTCTAGGGTCAATGACTTTATCCCCAACAGCCCCGATAACTGTGTGTAGTTTCCCTGTTGAAAGATGGGTTTCAAAACCGTTATTCTCAATAAACTCTACGACTCTATCTACACACGCCTGACTGGCATGTTCTCTCATTACAATAAGCATAATTTACACTTCCAATCTCTTAAAATCAATAAACATCGTGTATTTTAACCTAAACATTTATATTTTACAAATCTTTTATCATATTGTATAATTAACTAGCTGACAGTAGTTATTGGATAGAAGGAGGCAACAATGAAAGAAGAATTTACAACAAGTGCTAGGCGCTGGTACGATAAAGACCCTGTATTGTCTTCTGCTATGAAAACTCTTGAGGAGTCTGATGATGATACTCAAATCAAGATTGCCTTGAATTTAATCAAAATAATTACTGAGCATAATATTGAAGATTCTCAATACGAAGATGTTTCTGATATCATTTCTCAAACAGAAGTAGATTTGGCTGATTCTCGCCAAAATAGATGGTATGACTTAGATGGAACTTTAAGAACAGCTATCAGTATGCTTCAAAATTGCCCTGAATCTACTCGCCATACTATTGCCGTAGAAATGGCTAAAATGGTTGTAGAAGAAATGAAAAAGAATGAAGAAGATGAGGTAGATGATTCTGATGATGATTCTATAGATGAAGCATTAGAAAAACTTGATGAATCTCTTAGAAATAAAAATGAATTGTAATTAAGTGGATAAGAATTTTTATTAATTCCTAAAAACTCGGTTGATACTATTTTATACAATTCAAGACTGTTTCTACTGTAGGTGTATGTGAACATTTGAAGTTTGAATGTGCACAGAACTTTTGTCCACATGGTTGGCAGTC
The DNA here is from genome assembly GCA_900553205.1 of uncultured bacterium. Classification (GTDB taxonomy): domain Bacteria; phylum Cyanobacteriota; class Vampirovibrionia; order Gastranaerophilales; family Gastranaerophilaceae; genus UMGS1585. The sequence continues at coordinate 1,194 of USCK01000181.1, forward strand.
CAAGTTCCCTATCAAAGTTTTGTAGGTGTTTTCTTTGTTCAAAGAATATGGATTAAATTTTTGAGGTGGCATATTTGTAGAAATAGTTATTACATTCCTGTTATCAGCCCAAGCAATAACAGAGTTTTCGATATTGTTAGAGATGATAATATGAGCAACTGAAAAAATATATCTCAAATCCTCGTAAGTCGTTTTGCCACACAGGTTTATAATGTTTTTGTGCGAAAGTTTGTTTGCCAAAATGTTGTCGTGTGCATCGCCGATTATTGCAATATTAAATTTGTCAGATATATTATTGACAAGGTTTATCCAGTTCTTAGGGTGCCAAGCAAGTTCACCTTGTGCCATATTTGGGGATAGAACAATAATTGGTCTTTCTTCTGAGAATTTTAAAAACTTGTCAATTTTTGTTTTAGAGGTGTATTTGATTTCAGGCAGAATAAACTCTGCAGATTTTGTATTGAGTCCTAAATATCTCGCAAAGTTTAAATTAAGTTCAACTTTATGAATATTTGTATTTCTAAAATCAGGTTTAGAGTCAATATTTTCATTCCCACCTAAGCGTGAAAATTCTTTAGCGTTTGAGTAGGTCAATCTTCTTTTAGCACCACATTTTGCAAAAAGAATCAGGCTTCTAAAGGTTTGTTGACAATCTATTGCTATATCAAAATTCCTTTTTTGGAGTCTTTTAGTACATTCTGAAACATCTTCAAAAATACCCATATAAGGTAGTTTGTTGAGCCATTGTTCTAGTGGTGCAAGATGAACTCGATTAATCATTGGATTTTTGTTTACGACTTCAAACCCTTTTTCTGCCGTTAAGACTTCTACCTCATAATCGTTTTGTCTAAGCACACTAATTAGAGGTAATGTATAGATTGTATCTTTAAGTTCTCCAAGACTTATGATTAAAGCTCTTTGTCCTGTCATTTTTTAGTCCTTTTTTTTGATTATACACAATATTCTAACTATTGTAAACATTTGTAAATGTTTGCTTAAAAATCCTAAAGTTTGAAAAAAAAATGCCGTATATACAAGTATCGAAAGAAAGATTATTATAGGAGTAGAAATTATGGAGTTTAACAGAATCAATTTTGTAGCGCAACAAGCAGCAGCATTAAATAAACCACTACAAAAAGAAGATGCAAAAGCAGAAGAAAAAAAAGAAGCAGAAGTAAGAGATAACAAACCTGCTGAAAAACAAGTATCAGGTGAAGATGTTCTAGCATTTATGGCAGCAAAAACAGTTGACGTAAAAGTTACTAAAAAGGCTGATGCTAAAACAACAGAAGATAGAATCGCTGGTTATATGGCTGATTTCGAAGCAGCTTATGACGAAGCAGCAGCTTTAGGATTATCAGACGAAGCTATATTTGCTATCTTTGACAAAATGTAATAAAGAGAATAGGAATTGGGTATGAAAGTTGATTTATGAAAGCCGTTTCAAAAGAAACGGCTTTTTTATGTGTTTAAAGTTGAGTCGTCACGAACGATAGCGATGTAATCTAGAAGATTTTTATATAAAATTATTTATGTTTTTTATCTAAAACCAACTACATTTGCCGTTTGTACAAATTTCTGATTCAAGTTCTGACATGAAATTCTTTCTTGTCATTTCAAATGTAATCGGTGTTATTGATATTAGATTTTTTCTAATAGTTGCAATATCAGTGTTTGCATCTTCAGGCTCATTGATTAATTCTCCTGCCATCCAATAATAAGTTTTTCCTCTAGGGTCAACTCGTTTTTCGTATGTGTCTGTAAACATTCTGCGTCCCAGTTCAGTTATCGCAACTCCTGCGATATCTTCTTTTTCTAGCCCAGGAACATTAACATTCAGAATTGTTTTTTCAGGTAGTTTATAATTGGTCAATTCTTTTAATAACTTTGAAACGAAGTCAGCTGCAACTTTGAAATCTTCAGGTTCGGAATGAAGGCTTGCTAAAGATGTCGCAATACTAGGTATTCCACACATAGCACCTTCTAAAGCACAACTAACAGTTCCTGAATACAAAATATCTGCACCAAGATTGGGCCCATGGTTGATGCCAGAGATAACGTAATCTGGTTGCTCCTCTGGTGCTAATATGGCATTTACTGCGATTTTTACACAGTCGCCGGGAGTTCCTGTTGTCATCCAACATCTTTTTGCACCGTATAGAGGTTCAACTTCTTCAACCCTCAATGGAGTATGGAGTGTCAAAGAATGTCCGGCAGCACTTCTTTCTCTATCTGGTGCAACAACATAAACATTATGCTCACAGGCATTACAGGCAGCCGGAATGACCTGCATAAGCG
>USCK01000182.1 GCA_900553205.1 uncultured bacterium
CATAAACCCAACCGTTTTGAGATATCATATTGAACAATGCATCAAAGTAATCCATGATTTTAGAATCTTTTTCTGCAAACAATTTGTCTAATTCTTTGAGTGCTTCATCTTTTGCAGTAGCAGTTTCATCTACCTTTTTCTGTAAAGTTTCAAGAATATTTACAGGATTTGCTGTTATGGTTGTTGCGTAGGAGCTTTTTTTAACTTCATTATGCAAGATATATGTTACATCATGACCATTTTCATCTTTATAGGAAAGTATTAATTGATTATCAGCAGCCCCAACTGTAGATGATGCAGTATCTAATGCTTCACCACTATCTGTGCCCTTATTTATTTTTTTAGCATAATTCATGCTGTTGTAATCAGTATCATTAATTTTATATTTTCTTGCATTAGCACCGTTATTTACTGGGTCAAAAAAGCTTCTTTCCCATTGGTTAGTCTCAGAATCTAAAACATCTCTTTGTACTAAATTACCAGTTTTGTTACCAGACGCATCAGTCAGGTAATAATCGTAAAATTCAAATTTAGAACCATCTTCTGCTGTCATTGAACCTTTTATACGAATATATTTAGTACCGTTGTCATCGAATGTCTCTTTATCTGTAGCACTGTTTGAATATGTTACATCAGAGGTATCTACAGGTTTGTATTCTGTTGTAGAAGGAATTGTAACAGGGTTGCCGTTTGTAATGGCAACAGTGTTTGGTTGGTGTTTATAATAATCATAAAAAGTTACAAATGTATTATATAAATTTTGAAAACTTACAGCTTGTATTGTACGCCCCTGAGAAGCAACAAAACTTCCGAAGCCATAACTTACTCTCCAAGTTGCTTTGTTAGATGCAGTAATTAGGTTATTCTTATTTACATTTTTATATACAGAATCATTAACATCGCCAGCGCTATTCCAACGCATATGGTGGTCATCAATAATACTATTATTGTTAGTAATTTTACCTTCAAAAAATGCAATCGTACTTTCTTTCGCTTTATTTACAGCTGCATCATCAATACTAATTGCATCTTGCGATTTAAAATCATCACCTAATTCATTTACAATTTGTGTTAAGTTATCATGTGTTGTAGCTTGTAAGCCTCTATTTTCACCATTACTTGTGAATAATTCAATAGTATAATTATTCTGATACATTTCTGCCCATGATGCACCTTTTAAATCTTTTTTATAAACATTATCTTTTTTTAAATCAACTTTACTATCACCATTTTTTTTCAAATCAACATCACAAGTACCCATCATATTCAACATTGTTGAAGTACCGTAATTGTATGTAATTTGTCCATTACTAATTGCATATGACAAATAACTGGAAAGATTATCGGTTTTAGTTGTAGTTAAATCTTCAACAGAATCTGTTGTTGAGTTATAATATTTTTTCAAATCAACTTTTGACAACTCTGCAGATTGACCGTTGTAAGAGATTGAAGTACCAGTACCATTTACTGTATTTGTATAATTAATTTCGCCGGTACCATCATTAGCCTCGTATGTTTTATTCAGGGTATTTACATTTGTTGCTGAATCAGCAGCAAATGTATATTCGCCGTCCTGCAACAAGTTTCTGTATGCTTCATAGTTAGCTTTTGCCAAATAATAATTCCCCATTAGGGTACCCACAGGATAAGGGCCTTTGTCATTATTGGCACTACCATAAAGTTCCATTTCTTTGTTTATTATTTCTGTTTTTTCAGCAGCCGAAATTAAGCCTAATTTAGACATAATTTCATATCTCAAACTGTTAGTTACCATATTTTGAGAGCTTGTAACAATTTGGTATTCGTTATCAGTATTCGCAGAGCCACTTACAGCTTTGTCTGCGATTGAATTTTTATCTGTGATTTTTTCTATTGCATCTAGACCTGTGCCACCATTCAAATTGCCTAAATTGTTGTAAGTAGCTTTACCTGTACTTGTATCATGACCTGAATAGCTTGAAATCATCATTGCCAAGTCACGATAAGTTACTTCTGAATTTGCACCGTCTTCTAATGGGATTATGCTATCATCTAAAACGACTCTACCTTGAGCATCGGTGATGATGTAAGGTTTGGTTGTGTTTAATTCGTTTGGTTTCATCAATTTGTCATAAGTCAAATCACTGTAAGTAACCCCTGAATCATTTGACCATTTAAGAGTTTTTTGGTTCATAGCGTTGTTGTATTCATTAGCTACACGACTCATGTCACGAGAAAGAGCAGTCTTTCTGTTAGAAAGAGTCATCAAGTTTAAACCGATAGTGTTCTTACGGTTTTGCAATGAAAGAAATCTAACTTGTGATGCTGCCATTCCCATTTTGCGTACGTTCCCTTTTTTTTTGTTTCCCATGTAACATAATTGTTATTATGTTACATGGATAATTACGGCATTTTTTTAAGAAACATTAGTATTTTTAAGGATTTTGTTACAAAAATTAACATATTCTAAAAACTTTTAAATTTAGTTATACAAATCATAAAAAAGAAAGGTATGTTGATTATGAAAAGTGTTGAACCGATAAGAAAACTCTCTGATATAGAAAAAATCAAAGAATATTTATCTACAAATCCAAGAGATAGATTATTGTTTATTTTTGGAATAAATACAGGTTTAAGAATTTCGGATATCCTTAAACTTAAGGTAAAAGATGTTAAAAATAAAAGGCATTTGATAGTTACCGAACAAAAAACAAATAAGATAAAAAAAGTTCTCATTATGAATGACCTAAAACATGAAATAAAAGAATATATCAAGGATAAAAAAGGTGATACATATTTGTTTGAATCAGCACAAACAAATAATCCGATAAGCAGAATTCAAGCATACAGGATTATAAATAATGCCTGTAAAAAGAAACGAGTAAAAGGAAATATCGGCACTCACACATTAAGAAAAACTTTTGGATATCATTTCTATCAAAAGACAAAAGATATTGCACTGTTACAAAGTATCTTTAACCATTCTTCGCCAAAGATAACGCTTAGATATATCGGCATTAATCAAGATATTATTGACAAATCACTAAAAAATTTTTATTTGTAAGAGGTGTTTTGTAATTCAGAGCATTTAGCTACTATCTTGAATAATTTTCGCTTGTAAAATTACCCGTTATTCTGAGAATTTAGAAAATTTATATGAACGCTAGTGAATATCTAAATAACAAGGTCTTGAAATTTTTCCACGCTCACAGAGTTTCGGCAAAGTAACTTTGTTTTAATAGCCTCAATATGTTCGCTATCCGGACTTTGTTCGTACGAAAATTCGCTTCAGAATCTGTCAATGCTGATTTTTATTAAGACATCAAACTGACAGATTCCGTATCGGAGTCCGGAATGACTGTTTGGGTGCCATTACGAGGGAATAAAATGACAGAAGTAATCTAGTTCCTCAATCTTAGTCTTCAGTAATCTATTTTTTTGATTGTATCACTTCTTTCGTAATAACAAATTATATTCTTTGTAATTTATTAACTTAATAAT
>USCK01000183.1 GCA_900553205.1 uncultured bacterium
TTGATTACGGCTTGTTTTATACAAATCTTTAGCGTTTTTGGGTGATTTGTTACATTTATTTACATTGTAACAATATGTAAATTATATAACCTTAAAATAGCAATTTTTTATATACTAAATACTTTATTAATATATACAGGGTATAACAAACTAGAGAAAAAGGAGAATATAAATTATGGCAAGAGTACTTATTTCAATGCCTGAACAATTTTTAGGCGAAATCGACAATGTAGCAGAAAACGAAAATCGTTCTCGTTCAGAACTTATTCGTGAAGCATTGAGAACTTACATTCATCGTAACAAAATCAGAAATACTGCTTATGCAGCTAAAAACGCTGAAATGTTAGAAGCATTGTTAGATTAGAATTTGACAGTTGCCATAATATAATATAAATAGTTGGATTTTTTAGGCTCTGATTACATCAGAGCCTTTTTGTATTAATTCGCATTTGAATAATCATGTTAATTTTTGTAAAAAAAATAAATAAGCATGGTACATGATTTTTGGATATATAGTATAATCCTTGTATCAACTATCCCCAAATCTCCTCCCAAGATTATGAAATACTAGCTGCAACCAAGCAGCTTTTTATTTTGCATAATTTTGTGAGAAAAATGGTTATTATGCCATATAATCAACATGTTTGTTATTAGTTTTGCTATTATTTTTTAGGCTTTGTGTTTTGTTCAAAACCCTTTCAGCACTGGTTTTAACTGCATAATCTGCTGATGAAGGATCATGAGGCGCCATTGCAGCTTTTATAACTGTTTTTGCTTGATTGATAGTCTTTTCAAGCAAAGAAGGCTTCTTTGTGTTAGGAACACCGGGAACCTTAATCGGAACAAACCCACTGACAGGAATCCCTGCACCATTTTTTACTATATGAATACTGCCACCTAAATCGCCAGCTGCACTTTTATGTGCTGCCTCATGGCTATATATTTCAGAATAATTTTTATTAATTAATGTTTCTCTAACTTTTTTTAATTGTTTGGTTTGTAAATTGTTGATTTTTGTTGCTGTTAAGCTATTTACCATTTATAACACACTACCTTTTTAAAATACAATATAATTATAACACTTCTTGAAAAAGTTTAAACCCTATAATTTACAAAATTTTGTATTTCATTTTTAGATTCATAATTAAATTGTATGAATATTCTATTTTTTCTCTGAAATCAGCATGTTTTTCGGCATAACGAATTACATCTTCTATCGCAGAAAGGCTGATGTCGTCAGCACTTCTATACAATAATATGTTCAACCCTGCTTCAATACCTCTGATACATGCTTCACCTGCAGGATATTGAATTCCCTTCATGACCATATCGTCAGAAATGATAACTCCTTTATAATCAAGGTTTTGTCTTAAATAAGATAATGCGTTTTTACTTAAAGATGTAGGTATGACATCTGTATCAAAACATGTACAGTGTAGGTGTGCAGCCATTATCATATCAACGCCATGTTTTATACATTCTTTAAAAGGTTTGATATGGTAATTTAACATTTCGTCCATTGATAAATTGATATCAGGCAAAGTTTTGTGGCTGTCAGAGTTTGCATCACCATGCCCCGGATAATGTTTTATACAAGGTATAATGTCGTATTTCTTGTAAACATCTGAAACAAGGTTCACAGCTTCAATAACTTCCTGTGGCTTGTTTGAATAAGCTCGTTCCCCTATAATAGGGTTATTGGGATTTGTGTTTACATCAGCTACCGGTGCAAAGTTTAAATTAAATTTTAAATCAACCAATTCTTCTGCTATATCAATAGTTTGAGCTGTTAGAAAATCTTTTCCTTTTTCAAAAGCAAATTTGGCTGAAAATCTTCTAGAATGTATATACTCTGTTCTTTCAACTCTGCCACCTTCTTCGTCGATAGATATAAAGGGTTGAATACTTGCTTTTGAAAATATATCTTTTTCCAAGTTTCTCAGGTGTTCTTCCGTATCAATATCTTTAGAAAAGAAGATAACGCCACCTAATCCGTTTTTGAGGGCTTCATCAAGGTTGCCCGTACCTAATATAAACATTTGGTAAACTTTTTTTAAATCCATAATTTTATAGTATAATACAAGTATGGATTTTAAGAAAATATTAGCAGGAATTTTTGTTGTTACCTTTCTAATAGTATTAGTAGGGTTTAATTCTGTATCTGCTAAAAAGTCTTCAAAAGTTAAAATGCAGCCTGAAACAATAGAATCAATGGCAAATCAAGTTGATGCTTTGACTCGTAAGGTTTATGGTCATGCTTTATTATCTCCGGAAGATAATTCAAATCTTGTAGGGATAAAAATAAAACTTGATAACCAAATGCTTTTAGAACCTGATCCGGCTTTGGCACCTTTGTATTACAAAGTAGGCTGTATGTACAAAATGCGTGAAATGACTGATGAGGCTACTGAATGCTTCCAAACTATTTTAGAAAATTTTGGAGATACAGCTCTTGCACCTAAAGCATACCAAGCTCTTAAAGACATGGGGGTAGATGTTACCCAATTTGATAACCTAAATAATAAGTCTGATGAAGAATCCGACGAAGAAGAATAGTAACTAATCTTCTTTATTTATGCCTTTTTGTTTAATTTTTGGTTTTCCTTTTTACCACTTGCTATTAACCCAGGGTCAACATTCGTGCCAGAGATTAATCGTCTTAATGCAAATTGAGCTTGAGGAAGAGCTACTGCAAGAAGAACACTGCTGATTGCTACATTTGCTGCAATATTAAAGGTCTTAGCTTTTATAGCTTTGTTTGCGTATTTTCTTATGCCGGATTTAGTTCTATCTGCTTGAGATGCAAAATTCCTCATATCTTCAGATAGCGAGAATAATTTTTTAGTATCAACAAATTCTCTTGGATCTCTGACTCCGTTATCTAAGAATTTTACAATTCTGTTTTTCTTTGCGTATTTAGCCAGTATAGATTTGGGATTATTATCAATAAAATCTAAAACATCATCTTCTTTAGAAGGTAGTTTTAGGGAGTTATTTCTGACTTTTACCAAGAATCTTTTATCTGCCATAATCTTAGGGTCTAATGCTGTATCAAGACCAAAAATCTTTTTGGTCGCTTTGTCCAAGCCTTTTTCGATATATTTAGGAGTTACAAAGTTTAGAACCAGCATACCTGCTGAATAAAAAGCTCTTTCAATTTTTTCGTTTCTTCCTCTAGAGGTTGCGATTCTGCCAGCTGCAAGCCCACCGTCAGTTATTGCCATTTTGTCAGTGTGACTAAGCGTTGCGATAGTAGAGCCAAGTCCCTTGAAGGTTACATTGTTTGATTGCTTAAAAGAATTCAATGATTTAAAATTTGTATTTGCAAGTACTATTTCTTGCTTTGGTTGAGGTTTTGGCTCTTGCTCTTGTTTTGGCTTAAGTTTACCATTTTTAATATCTTTGTCTATCAAATAATTTGTTAATGCGAAGTTTGCTTTAGGGATAGCATAACCCATAATTGCCATTGGAATTAA
>USCK01000184.1 GCA_900553205.1 uncultured bacterium
GTTCCCTATAGGAATCGAACCTACAATAGAGTCTTAGGAGTTCAAGTCCCCGTTGGAAACCTATATTATTTTGAGTTAAGATAAGTCAATGAAATCATTGATTTTTCTACCCTTCCTGTAAATCCATGTCAAAATAAGAAAACTGAAAATCATCTAAGTTAAGCACCTCTCGCTGACAAATGAGTGACACTGTCACCCTGAGGGTTCAACCATTCCGTTCCTGCGAATTCATATTTATGGCTACCATTCTCACTCAGTATGCGGTAATGATAACACTGTTTTCTTATTAGATTACCTATATTATAACGTGTGTGAGGTCGGATCTCGATTGTTTTTTGACCATTATTAACCCGTTTTGCCGATATTTGTTTACAACATATTTGCAAACACATTTAATATCATATTATTCTTGTTAAAATTCTCTGAACAAAACGTGCTTTGCAACGACAATAACAATTCCACTACTCAATAAACAAATATGGCGGTCTTACAATTTTATATGCTTCTTGCAGACTTAACTCTACTTTTTGATTTACTGATTTTTTCTTTCCGTTTCCATCTCCCCATGTACTAACATAATCCAAATAAGTTGCATCTATAGAATTCAAGATATCCGTAATTGTGTACTCCCCGTTCTTTTCCTTATAATAAAGCATCGTGGATAAAACCGAGTTTACATATCTATATAATCTCATACTAATATGTTCTAACGAATCATCCAATCCTTTTGTTGAATGTATAAGTTGATTTCTCAACCTATAAATATAATTCAAATCATGCATAATGGCTTCATAATATTTTTTTATCGCTATAATTGCCTTATAAGGATTAGTTATGAGCATTTGTAGTTCTGCTGTCTCTCTTTCTAAAACTACATGTTTTTCTAAACCTTTTATGATTTTTCCTATTCTTTCTTCATCTTGAAAAACTTTTATTACTTTTTGAGTGTCATATCCTCCATCATTCAAATCTTTACATTCTCGTACAAACTGAATAACTTCATTGAGTTCACTATCTGTCTCTCTAGGCTCAAGATAATGCGTCAATCTTGCCCAAAAAATATTTAATTTATTTTTTATATAAAACAAACTAAACACTTCTGGCACAACAACCCTAGCCTTCTCAATAATTGTATAACGCGGAAACGGATATAATGTATACTCTAATGCAGACCAAAAATTTAAAAATCTATTTTGTATTTTATATGTTTTTGCTGTATTTAAAGTATACAGCACTCTTTCTAAGACTTTAATATCTTCATTCACCAAATCATCCTTAAGTTTTAAAAATCTATTCATTTGGCTCTTGTAGTACGAATCCACATATCCAAGCATCTTAACATTATCCGTTTTTTTAACCATTATCAAATTTAATCTGTTATTTTCAACCCATCCATATTGTTGATCATCACGAATACACCCCTGTACTCCTTGCCACATGTCAAATAATTCTTTAGTTTCTCCAAACTCCTTCGCTGCCATTGAAACTGCCTTAGTTATGTCAAGTGCTTGATATTCCTTATGTGCAATATAATATTCTTCTCCGCGCCACATATTACCAAAAGAAAAATCTTCCTTTTTTTCTATGATAAATTGTTTTTGTAATAATTGTAATGCGGGGTAAAGTTGAGTATCACTCCTTATCACAAACTTAATATATATTGTATGTCCAATAGGCTGCCTATCTAATTCCGTTAAGTTATGTATAATAGAAACATCCTGACCATTTTTCATAAATAAAGTCTGTTGATTTTTAAACCATTCAATTAAATATGCTAACGAATACCCCTTATATAACAAATCACTTATCAAAGCTTCTATAAGAATATCCATTTCTCCGAAAACTTCTTCTCTCTCCAAGCATAATATATAATCCCCTATAATATCAGCTGCACAAAGTTTTTTCTTTAAGCAAACCATTGCACAATAAATATTATGTAATTCCTTATTCCTTTCACTCTCAGATAATGCAATCAGCTTATGTAAATGAGTAAAATCATTTTTATACAAATCCAACTTTCGGAATGGATGGTGCTGTATTTGAAAATCCAATCCTTCTATTAACCCCTCATATGCTCTTTTTAATTTGCTTGGATCTAATGCTTTACGATACTCATCATAAGTATTTATACTTAATTCTAGATATTGGATAAGACATTCAGTCCTTTTTTCTTCTAATGTATGAAAACTATTATTTACAATATCTCGAATCTTAAAAATATAATACTTTTGGCACTTTAAAATTTTATTTTCATCCATAATAATTTTCCCTTCTCTATAAATGTACTTGACAAGTTTCTCTTTTTCCGTTATGATTAAGCCAGTTAAAGATACATAAGTTAGATATGAGCTACCTGGGTAGTTTCTCTCTTTCTTACTGTATCTTTTTAATTTTTAATACGAATAAAAATCTTATATAACACATATACTTATTTAATCGGAGGATGCTTATTTTTGTGTCAGCTTTACCAGGGTAATGCGCACATCAATATTGCATCTCTCCCTTTTTCATTTATAATTGTACCAAATCTTATCTATAATGACCAGCATGTTATGTATTTTAATGCACACTAAAATTTTCCATTTATGATCCGGTTAATAAAACTATTTATCAATTCTAATCATCGAATTTGTTTCAATTACTCAATTTATCCTATCCATATAATTTTTTGTTTTCTAATCATCACATTTACATGATTTGTGTTGAATACAAAGGAGCGATATAGCATAGATACCTTTATCTACACAATATCGCTCCTTTTCCTAATTTATTCTACTTTCATTGTCCTTGCCAACGATGTCAATAACGCAGCCATTTCCGGATTTCCCAGTACCTTCATCAACAGTTCCGCATCCACTCCATCCGGCACCGTGATTGTACTGTTGCCTTCATCCTGATTTTTCATCTGCGGATTGAGATTTTCCTTATTATAAAAGGCATTCTCCATAAGTTCCGCATTCTTCCTTCGGTCTTCATCAAGGATATGACCATATACTTCCGTTACCATGTCTGCCTGAGCATGTCCGGAATCTCCCTGGACTGCTTTAATATCTCCGCCACTTAATTTCAGCTTGTAGGTAACACTGGTATGACGCAGGCTGTGAAACACTACATCCGGCAGTCCCAGTTCAACTATGATATCCTGCATTTTTGTCCTCAGATAGCTGTCTCCTATGGGAAATCCGAAAGTTGTTGCCATGACCAGATTATAATTCTGATACTCATTCCCCAGTGCTTCAATGATTTCTTCCTGATCCTTTTTCAGATCGATCAGACATTGTGCCACAGATTTCGGAATGAACACTTTTCGCTTGCTGCTATCCGTCTTTGGTGATTTTAACACCCGGACTGTTTTATTATTTTTCTTCTGACTTGGGAATGTCAGTATGATATCCTTGGAGTTCAATTCTTCCACTGCCTGTTTCGATACACGCTCCACTTCCTTATTGATGTAAACATATGCCCGGTTGG
>USCK01000185.1 GCA_900553205.1 uncultured bacterium
TTATTGGAACGAAGTTCCTTTGCCGAAACTCTGTGAGCGTGGAGGAAATTCAAGACCTTTGTTATTTATATACTCACTATCGTTCGTATAAATTTTCTAAGTTTTTAGAATGACGAATAAAATTATACGCAAAAATTATTTTGGACAACAGTAATAGAAATACAATTTACCCTTAATAAAAAAATAAAAGTATGATTGAAAAGAATCATACTTGGTTTAAAAAGATAGTGATAGTTGGATTTTTATATTGTATTGTGTATATACTGATTATACACATTTTAGTTATAATACGCTAGTATATTTATATATTTGTTACAAAAATTAACATTGTAACATTCTGTTAATAAACCCTAAAGATTATTAAAATAATGCCGTTATTCATAACATAAGAAATTAGGAAAAGGAGTAAAAATGGGTTTAGCCGCTACACAGGTACGTTTGCTGCAACTAACATCAAGACAGCATCGCATAGAGTATCAGGCTCAAAAGATACAAGCTCAAAAGCTTCAGTTATCTAACGAATCCGATGCTGCTTATAATACCTATATGGCAGCTCTAGATTCTAAAAAAATCCAGTATAAATATGTAGAAACAGATGGTTCTATCACATATAAAGATGCAACCTTTAACAATATGTTCGGTGGATACAATGCCGGTGTACAAAACCTATATGCACTTGAACGAGTAAAAGATGGCAAATTAATTGTAACAAAAGCTATAAAAGAAAACTTTCACACAAACCCTACAGATAAAGATAAATTTGTAGATACAGCTTGCGCAAACAAAACTGACGAATCAGAAAGAGCTTATTATGAAAATCTTTTTGAATTATTAAGCACATACGGAGATAATAATATTGAATCTGTACAAGAGCTCTATGGACGTTATACTGATAGCTCTGATTGGTTGACCAATATGTTAGCTAACGGTGATGTTATGCTCCACAAATGGGAGAACGAAGGTGGAGATGACGGCAAAGGCGATTGGAGTGAAGTATCAGTATCCACAGATACTCTACTTTCAGAAGTTGCTAACGAAAAAGAACTAAAGAAAGCCGAAGCTACTTATGAAGCTGAAACAACAAGAATTAACAGAAAAGATACTCAATATGATACACTGCTTTCTCAAACAGAAACAGAAAGAAGTGCTATCAAAACAGAAATTGATTCATTGAAAACAGTAAGAAGCGATAACATTGATAAAACCTTCAAATTGTTCTCATAAAAAGATTTTTAGACATAATTTTTCCCTATAATTAATTTTGACGACTGCCAAGGCAGTCTTTTTATTTGGAAAATGTCACAACAAGAAGTCCAAAAGGGATAACCCTTTTGGACTTCTTAGAAATTTTATTATCTTCGTTTAGATACTTCTGAATTTTACCAAATCAACTTTTCTCATTCTGATATTTTCTGGAGTGATTTCTACAAGTTCATCATCTCCGATATATTCCATACAATCTTCCAAAGACAATGTTTTTGGTGCTTGTAGAGTTACCATAACATCAGCAGTTGAACTTCTCATATTTGTAAGTTTTTTGGTCTTACAAATATTAACTGCAATATCTTGTGCCTTGTTACCTTCACCAATAATCATACCTCTATATACCTTTGTTTTTGGAGTGATAAAGAAAACACCTCTGTCTTCGTATTGAGCCAAAGCGTAAGGAATAGCTTCGCCTGTTTCAAAAGCAAGAATAGAGCCACTTCTTTGTTTAGGAATTTCTCCTGCAAAAGGTTTATATTCATCAAATGTATGGCACATAATACCTTCACCACGAGTCATACGCATAAATTCGTTTCTGAAACCAATCAAGCCTCTTGCTGGAATTGAGAATCGTAATTTTGTTCTGCCGTTAGAAGATTTCATTTCTAACATTGTAGCTTTTCTTCCAGAAAGTCTATCAATACAGCTACCAGCGGCTTCATCAGGAACATCTACAATTAAATTTTCAAATGGTTCACATTGTTCTCCATTTATTTCTTTAATAATAACTTCAGGTTTTGAGATTTGAAATTCGTAACCTTCTCTACGCATAGTTTCAATCAATATGCCCAAATGAAGTTCTCCACGTCCACTGACCTTGAATACATCTGTACTGTCTGTATCTTCAACCTTCAAACTAACATTTTTTTCAAGTTCGTTATATAGTCTTTTTCTTAACTGACGGCTTGTTACAAATTTACCTTCTGTACCTGCTAAAGGACTGTCATTTACAGAAAAATTCATTTGTAGAGTTGGTTCATCAACATGAATCATAGGTAAAGGTTCTGGATTGTTTATATCACAAATAGTTTCACCAATTTGAATATCAGGGAAGCCTGCGATAGCTACAATATCACCTGCTTCAGCAGAATCAGTTTCTTCTCTACCTAAATCTTTAAATTCGTATAATTTTGCAATTTTACCTCGTTCTATAGAACCATCAGCTTTGCATAATGCAACTTGTTCTTGAGAAGATATTTTACCGTTTACAATTCTACCTGCAACAATTCTACCTACATATTCGTTATAATCAAGAGTTGTAGCTTGGAATTGAAGTGGTTTTTCAGCATCACCAACAGGTGGTTTAATGTATTCTAAGATTGCATCTAACAATGGAGTTACATCTTTTCTCTCATCATTCAAATCTTTGATTGCAAAACCATGCAAACTGCTTGCATACAAGTAAGGGAAGTCAATCAAATCTTCTCTGTCTGTCAATTCTGTAAACAAGTCAAACACTTTGTCTAAAGCCATATCAGGGTCAGCTGCAGGCTTATCAATTTTGTTGAATACAACAATAATTTTTATACCCAACTCAAGAGCTTTTGATAATACAAATCTTGTTTGTGGCATAGGACCTTCTGCCGCATCAACAATCAATAATGCACCATCAACCATACCTAATACACGTTCAACTTCACCACCGAAATCTGCGTGACCAGGGGTGTCTATAACATTGATTTTGCAACCCTTATAATTGATTGAAATGTTTTTAGAAAGAATTGTAATACCACGTTCTTTTTCCAAATCGTTGCTATCTAAAACTCGTTCTTGTACTTGTTGGTTTTCTCTAAAAACACCAGCTTGTTGCAACATACAGTCAACCATCGTAGTTTTACCATGGTCAACGTGAGCAATAATTGCTATGTTTCTTATTTTATCTTTATTCATATAAACTTCCTATCTATTTTTACTAGTGTTGTTTCTACACTCTTATTTTATTCTAAGAATAATCTGTTTTCAACTAAAAAACTCATTTTGTAAAAGAGGATACAAAAATATGTCCTCAACTATGCGAAAGACAAGTTGTATGCAAGATAGCATATATACTGTATTGAAACAGTACCCCATAAATATCATTATATGAGTTTTTTGAATTATTTTGCTGAAGAAACAAGTGATAAGT
>USCK01000186.1 GCA_900553205.1 uncultured bacterium
GTTAAAATATCAGGTAATACACTTATGAAAAATCATGAGTGTGAGGTTGTCGTAAAACCTTCAAATACAGGCGAGATTCGTATGTATGTGGAGGGTGCAGACAAGTATTTTGTTGCCAAAGTTGATAATGTTATAGCTACAGACCATTGTGTCGTTTTGGGTAGCAAAGAGCATAGAACTTTACTTGGTGGATACAAATATCAAGTGATGTTATGTGAACATTTTATGGCTGCTTGTGGAATATTGGGTATTAATTCTATTGATGTTTATATTTCAAAACCTGAATTTCCTGCATTGGATGGAAGTTCTAAACAATGGATAGAATTGTTTAAAAACGCAGGAATAACAAAAGAAAAAAGACAATTTTATACAGTGAGTGAACCTGTATATTATTTAAACGGTAAAACAAGTCTTGTAGTGTTGCCAGATAAAGAGTTGACATTATCTTATGCCGTAAACTATGATTTTCCTGATTTGACAAGACAATGGGTACCCTTTGAAGAAAAGAAAATTGATGAAATCATAGAGGCAAGAACATTCGGGTTCTATAGAGATTTGAAGAAATTTCAAATGTTAGGTTTTGCAAGAGGTGTAAATGCTGATAATACTCTTGGAATGATGGACGATGGAACTTATTCTTCAGAGTTAAGGAGTGAAAAAGAACCTATCAAGCATAAGATATTAGACTTATTCGGTGATTTTTATTTGACAGGTGTTTCTATTTTGGATATGAAGGCACAAATTTTAGTCAAAGAAGCAGGACACGCTGTGCATATAAAAGTCGCAAAAGAGCTAAAAGATAAATTAATAAAAATAAAATAAATATAAAGGAGAAAACTTATGACAGAAGTTCAAGAAGAGAAAACTTTAAGCTTTGACATAATGGAAATAATGGATATGATTCCTCACAGATATCCATTTTTGTTAGTAGATAAAATTACAGAATGTGTTCCGGGTAAATATGCAAAAGGATATAAGAATCTTTC
Organism: uncultured bacterium; assembly: GCA_900553205.1. Taxonomy (GTDB): domain Bacteria; phylum Cyanobacteriota; class Vampirovibrionia; order Gastranaerophilales; family Gastranaerophilaceae; genus UMGS1585. The sequence continues at coordinate 987 of USCK01000186.1, forward strand.
TATGAACGAAGAATTTTTCCAAGGTCATTTCCCTGGAAATCCTGTTATGCCAGGGGTATTACAAATTGAAGCAATGGCTCAATGCTCAGCTCCAATTCTTTATACATTAGATGCATATAAAGATAAACTAACACTTTTTGCAGGCGTTGATAATGTAAGATTCAAAGGTATTGTAAGACCTGGTGATAAATTGGAAATGGAAATTGAACTTTTAAAATTAAAAGGACCAATTTGTAAGTCACATGGTATCGGACGTGTAAATGGCAAAGTTGTAGTTGAAGCTGATATGACTTTAGCAATGAAGGATAAATAAAAAGATTTTAAAAGAGGGGCTCATTAAAGAGTCCCTCTTTTTTATGAATTTTGTTTGATAAATCTTGTATTTTTGCAAGGTTTCATTAAAATATAATTATGAGAAATTTTTTAGTTTTACTTGCGTTTGTATCAATATTGATGGGTAGTAATGTGTTTGCCATTCCAAATGTATCTACAAATACACAATATCCGTCTGTAGATGAAGAAGTAGATGAGTTGGTTGACCCTAATAATACAGAAACACAACCAAATGGTAGTGATATAAAACCTGATAAGGTGTATTCTCAAGCTGAATATGAACAAATATACAGAGATTTAGAAGTGCCGACTTTTTCTTTTATTCATGGTGTTGACCCTGATCAATATTATGATATGAAAGATACAGCATGGTCTCCGTATCCTTTGATGAGGTTAAATTCACCGATTTACTTCAAATCCATAACTATAGAGCCGGGGTATTATTTGTTGACACCAAGACAATATAAAGGTGATTGGTTTATTTTGTTCAAGGAAGCAGGTAAAGTAAAATATACGATTCCTGTATTCGAGAAAAATTATACATCACCTGATTATTATCATACGCATTTAAAAGAACTTGATATGAAGAAATCTCAAAGGTGGATGGTAAAGTTTTTGAATGGTGTAGGTAAATATTTAAAAAAATCTAAACGTAATCCAGGAGTAAAAACAAATTTAGAATTAACCGATTTGGATAATAAATTCCTTTTGATAGAGATTTATTATGGTCCGATGCGCTATAAAACCATATTTAGAACAGATAAGTTTTAGGCTGAAAAATACATAATTTTAATAATTGGAAATCTTATTTATATTATGTATAATATTATTAATTCAGGAGGGAACTTTGAAAAATAAATTTAATAAAATAAAAAATATTGCAGCGTGTGCCTTTGCCTTTTTTATGATATCCCCAATGGTAACTATGGCAGATTCGCCTGCAGAATTATATGATAATGTTTGGAGATTGATTAATACCAAATATGTTGATGTGTCAGATAACAGCCAAGTTTGGACAAGATGGCGCAATAAGTATCAAAATAAACTGGAAACACCGGAAGATGCTTATGTCGCCATTGAAACAATGCTGACAAGTTTGAATGATCCATATACAAGATTCTTAGACCCTAAAGAATTTGCAGAAGAAACATCTTCTATTAAAGGCTCTTTGAAGGGTATTGGTGTTCAAATAGGCTTGAAGGACGGCAATTTGGTAGTGATTGAGCCAGTTGTGGGTTCTCCTGCAGATAAAGCTGGCTTGCAAGCTGATGATAGAATCCTTGAAATTAACGGAGTTTCAACAAAAGGGATTTCGATAGAAAAAGCTGCAGACCAAATTAGAGGTGAAATTGGAACAAATGTTAAATTGTTGGTTAAAAGAAAAGATGCAGAATTAACATTTAATGTAACAAGAGCCGAAATTGAAGTTAAAGCAGTTACAACAAAGCCGCCTATTGATGTAAAAGTACCTGATGATGTTCAATATATAAGATTATCTTCTTTTATCAGTAAAAATGCGTCATCAGAGATAAGAGATATTCTTGTAAAATCAAGAGATAAAAAAGGTTATATCCTTGATTTACGTTCAAATCCCGGGGGGTTGTTGAGTAACGCCGTTATTATGTCAAGAATGTTCTTAAAACCTAATGATGTAATTGTAAGTACTGTTGACAGATATGGTTATAAAGAAACCGTTAAATCAAGTGGTGGTAAAATTACTAATAAACCGTTGGTAGTTTTAATCAATAAAGGTTCAGCTTCGGCCAGTGAAATTTTCAGTGGTGCAATGAAAGATAATCATCGAGCTACAATAGTTGGTGAACAATCATTTGGTAAAGGTCTTGTTCAAGAGATTAACAAGCTGCCTGATGATGCAGGTGTAAATATTACTATCCAAAGATATTTAACTCCAAGTGGCAGTGATATTCATAAAAAAGGTATTACTCCTGATGTAGTTGTAAAACTAACTGATGAAAATGTAAAGAACAAGGACGATGTTCAATTAAAAGAAGCAATTAAAATTCTGGAAGGACA
>USCK01000187.1 GCA_900553205.1 uncultured bacterium
ATTTTTAGGAGTTGAATATGGATTTGCAACTCCGATATTGTATTGAGGGTTGAAGTATGTACGTTTCTTCATACCATGGAATGATGGAGTATATTTCTTTTCAAGTTTATGTTTTTCTGCAATTGATTCTTTAACTTCATCAGGTTGATAGTATAATCTCAAAACACCTTCTGGAGCTGTCATTTTAGAAATATATACAGGTTCAACTCTACCATCATCAAATACTCTTTGAAGATAGCAATTTCCTTTATCGTCACGTTTAGAAATATAAGAAGATGGATCAGTTTCATCAACATTCTTGAACGCTAGATTTTCAGGAATATCAAAATTTGTACCTGTTTTATATGTTTGTAACATTAATTTATCAAGTTTAACATCTGTTGGGTGAGGGTTTAAGTATTCATCAATTTTATTGATGTCAACATTACCTTCATCTAATGGATTATCAAGGCTTATACCATTATAATTGAATACGGCAACAGCCATTGAACCATCTGATGATTGAGCTAAAATTGCAGGACATTTCAAACCTGTACCAGGACGGTTATTATCTGCACTATCACCATAAACATCGTTTAATTTGAACATTGTACCGTTATTCAATGGTGCAAGTTTTGCATCAATATTATTAGCTCTTGTTCTAACAATACCGTCCATAGCTTTTTTATGAGAAGCGATATAATCTTTGTATCTTGGACTGTCTTTTTGTACAGAATCCCAATCAATAGGGTTTCTGTTACCGTGGTATAAGTTAGCTTTCTTTTCTTCGTAACCTGTCATTGCAAATTCGTCACCTGCGTAAACTGTAGGGTTTCCAGGAATAGCATTTATCATTTGAGTAAACATTCTAACTTTTGCTGCTGGAATACCGATTGCAATTTTTTCTACTAAGTTATCAAATTGTTTTTTGTGTTCTTTATCTCCAAGATAAGTATTCTTCAAATCATATTTTTCTTTAGCTTGTTCAGTCAAGATATTGTATGCAGTGTTGATATCTTTTGCACCAAATCCATTCTTTTCAAGTTGTTTTTTGTATGAATCCGGAAGAAGTTTGTTATCATTATTATCATTACCATTTAAATAATAATCACCATTTACAACATCTTTCACAGATTTTGAATATGCTGCATAAATTTTGTTTGAATCTTCTTGAATACTTCTTCTAGCGTTATCATCAGGAGCATTTTTCATACGTTCTGCAGTCATTATTCTATTTGCAATACCAATGCTTGAACGCAACCAGTTTGCTTTTGCAACAGCCATTGGGCTAACATTATTGAAGTAGTTTTTATCATTTTCTACAATATCTCTGCCTGTTCTGCCAAAGTATTCAGGATTTGGTTTGTCCAAATCATTTTCAAACATCATATCATTCATCAACATATAAGCTGTTTTACGATGGTTAATTTCTTCTGGAGTTGAATGGTTATCAAGATTTGAATGGAATAAGCCCATATCTAATCCATAACATTCAGCCATTCTAGGTTTATCATGGTTGCCTCCGAAGGTATATGCATTTCTTTTATAATCAATAGATTCGTCAGCAAATCTATCCAATGCACCAGCCAATAAACCTACTCGTTTTTCTTCTGTTGTATTATCATTACCTCTATCAACACCATTTTCTGCAACGAAATCTTTACCGAAAGTATCAAGACCTGCTGTGAAGAAATGAGAATAGTTAGCTTCTGTATTCATGCCTGCTTCTCTGATAAGAATATCTGAAATTATGCCTGCATTTTTGAATCTGGCATTTGATTCAGGTTTATTTTGTTTTTGTAGTTCTTCATCTGAGCCGTAAGTAGCTTTTGCTGTATCATACAAATCGGTAAATTCTGCAAGAATCAAAGAGTTTGGATTTTCTTCTTTCACGGCTTTTGTTGCAGGAGCCCAAATATTGATAACTTCTGATAATTGATTATCAGCTGTATCATCTAAGTTTCTAACAGCGTCCATATCAGCAACATCTTTTGCAGCATCAATTCTGTGGTCTAAGCCTAAACCTGAACGGTCAACCATTGCTTCTGCAAATCTAAAACTTAAAGCATTTGTATCTTTAAATCTTGTTCTGATAGAACGAGATAGTAATGAAACATCACCTGTGTTTAGTTCTTCTGTTCCATGTTTAATCTTATGAACAATTTGGTTTGCTTCATCTTCAGGACTATCACCATTGATTCCGATATTTTTTAGAGTTGCCTCTTTTCCTAATTTGTCATAATCATAAGTTAATGTTCCGTCTTTCAAAATCTTTGTTTCAGCTGTAGGAACAAGAGATTTGATTATTGCATATTTTGCAATATCACCCGCTACTAAAGGAACTACATATTGACCATATTCTGTCAATTTTGAGCCATCAGCTTGAAACAATTTTTCATCCGAATGTTTATCGACATCGTGAAGAACAACAGTTGCAAATTCGTGAACTTGGTTTGTCAAAACTTTATTCATCTTATTATAAGTATCTGCATATTTTTCAGGTACTTGGAAAGTTGAATCATGCATTGCATCATATCTTGATTCGCCAACATGTTCCAAATCCGGAGAACGTTTTGACAAGTATGGAGAAGATAATGCACCAACTGTATCATCAGCAAGTTCTATTGAATCCAAAGGAACTGACATAATAGCTTTGTCTAATGCTTTTGAATAATTTACATCTTTATCTCTTAATTTGTAATCATTATAGAAAATATTTTCTGTAGTTTCTTCATCTAAAGCAACATCATCAGGTAACTGTTGATTATCTCTGTTATAAATCAAACTGTTAACTCTGTCTTGAACCTCTTCTGAAGAACCACCTAATTTTCCAAGAGTTTTTGCTGTGTATTCTGTTTGAACATTTCTTACATGTTTTGTCCAATATCTCATAGAATCAGCTAACATATCTCTGTTGCCGGCATGAGCTCTTGCGAGTTTAGTATGTTCGATAGCTCTTTCTTTAGGATTTTGGATACTTTCTAACATTTGAGTATCATAATCAGATTCTGTATAGCTTAATTTTGCCATATCTGTATTTGCGTCCCAAGTAACAAAACCACCTTCATCTTTTGGAGCAATTTCAAAACCTGAAAATTTTGAAACAAGTAATGTTCCTTGTGGAGAATTCAAATCAATTTTTTCGTCTCTGTTTTTGTTAATTGAATTCAAAGTTCTGATATTTGCATCGTATTCAGAAGGGTCAATTTCAAATGCGTTATCAATAATTGTATCATCGTGAGTATTGATTGCTAATTGGTTTACAACATCTTCGCCGTCTTTGTTTTTACCAATAGGATTGTTGATATCATAAGCTCCTATCAAATGTTTTTTGTCGGTTCTTTGTTTATCAGAAAC
>USCK01000188.1 GCA_900553205.1 uncultured bacterium
TATTAACTTATTCACTTATTAACTTATTCACTTATTAACTTATTCACTTATTAACTTATTCACTTATTAACCTATTTACTTAGTCACTTATTAACTTATTCACTTATCAACTAACCTTTCCTGCCTATCTTAACACACTAATTTTGTGCGTTTTCTATGTTTTTGGTATAATTAGAAAGTTATACAGTGTAAAGGTAGGAAGATGAAGAAACTATTATTATTACTATCAATGTTGATGTTCAATATTCAACAGGCTTCTGCTATGAATATTGATAAAATTATGGACGAAAAAATTGCTCCTATTTCTGATAAAATAGCGGGTCTTATTTTTTATCCGATTCATATTTGTGGCTCACAAGTTCCACTAATTATATTTTGGATACTAATTGCAGGAATATTCTTTACAATTTATTACAAAGGTATTTCTATATGGGGTTTCAAACATGCGATTGATGTTGTAGCTAAACCTCCTGAAGATAGTCATTCTAAATTTGGCGAAGTATCATCATTTCAGGCATTGGCAACAGCACTTTCAGGAACAATAGGTATTGGTAGTATCGCAGGTGTAGCAATTTCTATTTCAATAGGTGGCCCAGGTGCTGCTTTTTGGATTTTTGCCGGTGCTTTGCTTGGTATGTCTATCAAGTTTGTAGAAGCTACATTGGCTGTTAAATATAGGAAATTCAACCTTGACGGTTCTGTATCAGGTGGTCCGATGCACTATATCGCTCATGGATTGACCAAGAAAAAAATGCGTTGGTTAGGACAACCTTTATCAGTACTTTTTGCAATTTTATGTATTGGTGGTGGTATTACAGGTGGTAATATGATTCAGATTAACCAAACTGCACACCAAATAGTATTCATTACAGGTGGAACAAACAGCTTTTTACATGGTTACACTTGGGTTGTAGGACTTGTAGCTGCAGTTCTTATCGGCTTGGTTATTGTCGGTGGTATCAAGAGCATAGCAAAAGTTACAACAATCTTAACTCCTACAATGTGCTTGTTATATATTGTTTCAGGCTTAATTGTTATCGGTGCAAACTTTATGCACATACCTCACGCTATAATGCTTATTCTTAGAGAGGCATTCCACCCGACAGCAGTTGCAGGTGGGGTATTTGGGACAATTATTATCGGTTTAAGACGTTCTGTTCAGTCAAACGAAGCAGGTACAGGTGCTGCAGCGATTGTATATGCAACAGCACAAACAAAAGAACCTGTATCTCAAGGTTTTGTAGCACTTTTAGAAACCTTCTTAACAGGTGTGCTTTGCTTGTTCACATCATTTGCGATTGTATTTTCAGGAGCTTGTACTCAAGCTACAAAAGAAATTTCAGGTATCGAACTTGCCTCAAACGCATTTGAATCAGTTATTTCCTTCTTCCCTATCATCTTGTCAATAATCGCAGTATTATTTGCATTATCGACATTAATATCTTGGGCATATTATGGACAAAAAGCTTGGACATTCTTGTTAGGTGAAGGTAAAAAGCGTGTATTAGCATTCAATTTGATTTATTGCTTATTTATCATTATCGGTTCAGCAATGAATGTTCGTTCAGTAATCGAAATTACTGACGCAATGATGATGGCAATGTCTATTCCTAATATCATTACATTGTATATTTTAGCTCCTGATATTATGAAAGACTTGAAGGCATATTGCCACAAACATGACTTAAAAATCGGAAAGTTTTTAATAAAATAAAATCAGATTTATAAAACATACAAATAAACAACAGGCGACCAAATCGCCTGTTGTTTTTCTATATAATATTTTTATATAATTGCCAATAAATGGTTCTTGTGCTAAAATAACCAAAGAACATTCAAAAGAGAATACAGGCAAAAGATTTTAATTATTATTTCGCTGACTTTACAAGAAAGGAGGACGTAATGTTAATTAAAATCAGCGAAAAAGAGTTATTACTTCTAATCGTAATAACTCTTCTCATCTCATCCCTTTAATTAGGGAACGGGTGTGGGTGTTTCGACCACCCATGCCTGTATTCTTATTTTAACTTATTTTTATTTTTTTGCAAGTTCAAAACAAAAATTTTTACTTACTTAATTTAATCGACCAAATCGCCTGTTGTTTTGATATCAATACTTGAAACTTTCCGAATTTTTTTGTAGTATAGATATATAAATTTTATTTTATGCATAAATATAGGAGAATTAAATTAAATGTTCGAACGTTTTACAGAGAAAGCTATTAAAGTAATAATGCTTGCTCAAGAAGAGGCTAGAAGACTCGGACACAATTTTGTGGGAACCGAACAGGTTTTATTGGGTCTTATTGGCGAAGGTACAGGCGTTGCAGCAAAAACCCTAAAATCTATGGGTGTAAATCTTAAAGATGCGCGTGTAGAGGTTGAAAAAATCATTGGTAGAGGTTCAGGTTTTGTTGCAGTAGAAATTCCTTTCACCCCTAGAGCAAAAAGAGTTCTTGAATTATCTTGGGACGAAGCAAGACAATTAGGACACAATTATATTGGTACTGAACACTTACTTTTGGGTCTTATAAGAGAAGGTGAAGGTGTTGCAGCAAGAGTTTTGGAAAACCTTGGTGTTGACCTTAACAAAATCAGAACAAATGTTGTAAAAATGCTTGGTGAATCAAAATCACAAACAGTTTCATCAGGTGGTGGTTCAGCACCTACATCAAAGGTAAAAACTCCATCATTAGATGAATACGGTACAGATTTAACACTTGCAGCTGCAGAAATGCGTCTTGATCCGGTTGTTGGTCGTGAAAAAGAAATTGAACGTGTTATTCAGATTTTAGCACGCCGTACAAAAAATAACCCAGTATTATTGGGTGAACCTGGTGTTGGTAAAACTGCTGTAGCAGAAGGTTTGGCTACAAGAATAGTGAACGGTGAAGTTCCTGATATCTTAGAAGATAAAAAAGTTATCCAATTAGATATGGGTCTTTTGATTGCTGGTACAAAATACAGAGGTGAATTTGAAGAACGTCTTAAAAAGATTATGGACGAAATCAGACAAGCCGGTAATGTTATTCTTGTAATCGATGAAATGCACACTCTAATCGGTGCAGGTGCTGCAGAAGGTGCTATTGATGCCGCAAACATTTTGAAACCAGCCCTATCAAGAGGTGAAATTCAAGTAATCGGTGCTACAACATTAGATGAATATAGAAAGTACATCGAAAAAGATTCAGCATTAGAAAGAAGATTCCAATCAATTATTATTGAAGAACCTTCTATTGATGAAACAATCGAGATTATACGTGGTTTGAAATTCAAATACGAAGAACACCACGAATTAGTTATATCAGATGAGGCTGGTGTTGCGGGGAAAAA